>CACXAG010000114.1 GCA_902765585.1 uncultured Prevotellaceae bacterium | reverse complement strand
GACACGGACATTTCTTTTTTTTGATCCTTTATTCTAAAGGGCTGTTTGTTGTTTTAGCACTTTCTTCATTAAAAACCAATTTTTTTTCTGCTACGAAAATACCTATATATAGTAGCCCTACTCAAATCAAGGAGGTGAGCTACTTCAGAAGGTGTCAGAAAGACTTTTGCCCCCAAATCCCGGATCTTGGAAGCAACATGCTTCTTCCTTTCAACAACAACCTTCTTAGACAGCTTATCTCCTCTGGTTTTGACTTTATAGGCCAGCCTACAGCATTGCTTCGAACAATAGTGTGAGGTAAGACGGTGGGCAACGTATGTTTGTCCACAGTAATCACACTGTCTTTCGAAATCGACAGCCGTCATTTTTGTAATTCCTTTTTCCTTTTCCTGTATGCGCTTTTTTTTATATGCTTTGTCAGAGCATTCACGGCAACAGAACCTCGATAATTTTGAGTGTGCGACATAATTTTGGGAACACCACTCACATTTTTTAATTATTTCCATTTGCAGACCTACGTTTCTTAGCTCACCATTTTTTTTGCCTGTTTTCGTCTCACTGTGTCTCATAGTGTCTCACTACGTCTCAATGGTTTCCACGAATGTCGTTTTGGCTAATTCTCACTACGTCTCAATTGTTTCCACCAATGTCGTACCCTAAGAGCACCATTTTTGCCACGGGGTAGAAAAACGGTACAAAAATAACTAAAATAACTTGGAACAACAAAAAGCAACTTGGAAGTGTTAAAACGCAAAAACCCCTCGAAATGAGTGGCTTGAGTAATAGTTTATCTAAATTATTCTAAGTTGTTTATAGTCAATTATTTACCCACGCAGAAGTTTTTAAAGATATTTCCTAATACTTCGTTGGTCACGATGCGGCCTTGGCCGGTGATGTCGGCGAGGTCGTCTAAGACGAGTCTCAGGTCCTCGGAGACGAGGTCGCCACTAAGGCCAGACTCCAGACCAGGCAGCACGCGCGAGAGATGGTCGCGGGCACTGACCAACGACTGGTACTGACGTGCCGAGGTAACGATGATGTCCTGTTCGGAAAGTTCCGGGATATTGGCTGATTCAAATATCGCCCGTTCCAGCTTGTCGATGTTCGTGCCTTGCTTGGCAGAAATCTCGACCGTGGGGATGTCTTTCAGTCTGGAATCAGACAGGGAGGACGTGCTTGGCATGGCTGCGATGTCCATCTTATTCCTGATGATAATCAATGACTTGCCTTGACAACGCTCCAGTATTTCCTGAACGTCTGCCGTTGCGGGTTCAGCATCGATAATCCATAGCACGATGCGGGCTTTTGCGATGGCGGCGTAGGTGCGGTTGATGCCAATCTGTTCAACCTCGTCGCTGGTTTGTCGGATGCCGGCCGTGTCGATGAACCTGAAGGTGACGCCATGGATGTCCATCGTGTCTTCTATGGTATCGCGGGTAGTTCCGTGTACTGATGAGACGATGGCACGGTCGTCGCGCAGCAGCCTGTTTAGCAATGTTGATTTTCCAACATTCGTCTTGCCCGCCAGCGCCACGGGAATACCATTCTTCAGTGCCTGACCGGTCTCGAAGGAGTGGGTGAGGGAGGTGATTCGATTGTCAATTTTATTCGCAAGTTCCAATAGTTCGCTACGGTCTGCAAATTCGAGGTCTTCGTGGTCGGAGAAATCCAGTTCGAGCTCTAAAAGTGAGGTGAGTTTCAGAAGTTGTTCACGAAGGCGTGAGAGCTCCGAAGAGAAGTGCCCTCTGAGTTGCGACATGGCTATCTGATGGGTGGCTTTGTTGCCAGACGCAATCAGGTCAGCCACGGCTTCGGCCTGCGAGAGGTCCATCTTGCCGTTGAGGAAGGCGCGCTGGGTATATTCTCCAGGACTGGCCATGCGGCAGCCGTGCTGAATGAGCAGTTCCAATACCTTATTTAATATATAGCGCGAGCCGTGACAGGAGATTTCTGCGCTGTCTTCGCCTGTGTAGGAGTGGGGGGAGCGGAAGACGCTTACCAGGACTTCGTCGAGGGGGACTTGATGCTGTGACACAGCATCATACTCAATGATGTGGCCGTAGTGGATGGTGTTGGGAAGGGCGGCTGTGAGATTTTTGGAGAAGATACGAGAAAGAATCTCAAGCGCTTGTGGGCCTGAGATTCTTATGATTCCGAGTGCACCACCTGGAGCGGTGGCAAGGGCACAGATTGTATCCATTAACCAATAACCGTTAACCAATAACCGTTAACCAATAGCCGTTAGATGCGGTCGAGAACCTTTTCGATGATGGTGTCGATGGAACTCTTGTAGTCGGTGTTCATCTGCTTGGCATAACGGTTGGCGATGACCATGCAGCAGGTCATGGCGCGATGGCCCAGCAGAGAAGCGAGACCGGCAAGGGCAGAGGACTCCATCTCGAAGTTACAAATCTTCATGCCCTCGTACTCGAACGACTCAATCTTCTTGTTCTGGTCTGGGTCGGCAATGTCGGCACGCAGCTGACGTCCCTGAGGACCATAGAAACCACCGCAAGCTACGGTATAACCCCTGACCATGTCGTCGGCAGCAATCTGGTTGATGAGGTCGGCATCGGCAACAGCTACGTAGGGTGCACCCTTGATGGGATCCCACTGCATGTGCTCCTTGAAAGCCTTCTCCATCTCGATGTCGCAGACCACGTTGCGTCCGGCATAGTAGTTGAGCAGTCCGTCGAAGCCAATACTCTTGACGGAGGCGATGAAACAGCCGGTAGGCGTGAAGGGCTGCTCGAGCTCGTTGACCACGATGTCGATGTTGTCGCATCCGATGCCGTGGCTCTGGCAGGTGATGCGCTTACCTTTATAGGTACCGGTGATGGTATGGAACTCGCGGCTGCTGACCTCGTGCTCAATGGAGTCGAAGTGGGCTGCAACAGTGTTTACACGGGCAGGGTCGCCAACGAGGACAACACGGTCTGCCAGAAATTCGGGCTTCAGATGAAGGTGGAAACAGGAGCCGTCACCGTTGATGATGAGTTCGGACTCGGGGAAATGCTTTGTACTCATAGTTTTATTTGTTTTTAGTTAGAAAAGTGATTTCGTTGTTTCGTATCTGTTTTTCGAGTTGGCGAATGGAAAGACGGAGTTCATACTGTTTTTGTTCGCTGGACAGTATCTCAGGTTTCAATTCGTCGCATTCTTCGCTGTTGGCTGAGTAGTAGTAGTCGCGTGCCTGACTGAGCACCTGCGTAAGTGACTGCAGGCGCTTTTGCAAGTCGGCGAGCTGCCTGTAGTTGTCGGCATTGCCTGGTGCGCAGAAGTCAGTCAGGCGTGTATAGGTGATGTTGTCGTTGATGACAAAATGGATGTTGTCCTTCGTGACAGATCTGTCGGGGGCAGGCGAGGTGATGGCCGAAAGTCGGCGCTTGGCTGCACTGACAAGCGCTTCGTCAGTCCATGTGTCGGCTATACGGTCGATTCGTGCGAAACGGGCTATCTCCTCGGTGGTCAGACCGTCTGCGCTGTAAGTCTTGCGATTGGTTTGTGGTATGAACACGTAGATGCAAACAGAGTCTTCTGGTTGGCGTCTGTCCGTGGCAAACCATCCGAGGTTGTTCAACTCATCGATGACGTACATATAGTCGTTGGCTTCGGAATTGAAGGGCATGCCGATATTGGCAGGATGCAGGAAGCTGTTCTCCTCAGCATCGTAGCGCGTGACATAGATGTCGTATCCGCCCAGTCCGTCCTTGCCGTCGGCAGCAAAATAGAATGTGATGCCGTCGCCCATCATGAAGGGATAGTTGGCGTGGCGGAACTCTTCGTTGATGCCCTGCAGCGGTGTTGGTGTCGTCCATCGGTTGTTGACAATGGTGCTGGTGTAGAGGGCAATGGTGCTGTCGGGCTGTTCCTGGGAAAGAATACAGCGGTTAGACAGGTCGTTAACGTAGACGAAGGAGTTAGGCTGCTGGCTGGTGTGGAAGAAATCCTCGTAGCGCGCAATGCGGCCCGTCTCTTTGGACAGATGGTACGCCTGTAGGAAATGTTGCTTGTCGACAACGGTACTGTCAATGATGATGATGCGCTGGGTGTTGTCTGTTATGCGCTGCAATTTGGCCTGCCGCTCCATCTGTTCGGGCGTCAGTTTCTGCACTTTATGCTTTTGGGCTGTTGAGGTTAGCGATAGGAGCAAAAGTGCCAGTAAGATGAGTTTCGTTTTCATGACGAAACAAAGATACAAATTTTTGGCGTAGAATGGTGTGTTGGTAAATGAGAATTAATGTTATTTAATACTCTATGAGCTTTCCGTCAGCTGAAAGGGCGTTCCAAATGGATGCCCGAGCCTCGGGATTGAGTTGTTGCATGAGACCGTAAAGTTGCTGGATGGAAGTGCGGTTGGTCTCCTTTTCATGCGGGCAGAGCCTGACAAGTTTCTGGTAGCCCTGCTGACGGGAGTACTCCCGGATGTCGTCCTCTTGGCAGAGACACAGCGGACGAATAATGGTCAGTGGCATCTTGCGCATGCGTAGCTTGGCGGGCATGGTGGAGAAATGTCCTTGGAAAGTTAGGTTCATTAGGGCTGTATGGATGATGTCGTCCTGATGATGACCGAGGGCAATCTTGGTGCACCCCAGTTCCTGAGCAAGGTTAAAGAGCTGTTTGCGCCGTTGCCAGGAACAGAGGAAGCAAACAGGCTTGGCTTTGGTGGGTTGCGACTCAGTCGCATCATGCGGAAAACTGGTGGTGATGATGTGGAGGGGAATGCCGAGGTTGTCGCAGAACGATTGGAGATAGGTGGTGTCCGTCTCATAGTGGACGTCTTCCATGCGGACATGTAGTGCCTCGACGGTGAAGTGTGGAACGTGAACCTTGGAACGACGGGCGAGGAACTCCAGCAGACAAAGGGAATCCTTGCCACCAGACAAGCCGACGAGGATTTTATCGTCCTCGTCGATGAGCTGGTACTCGCCCAGCGCCTTGTTGAAAGTCTTCCAGAGCTTTTCTTCGAGCGTCATCGTTATGTTTGTTGCTATGCCATAGCGACATGCTGAACTATTTCATAAACACCAGGTAGACGGCGCAGATGATGAGGAAGAAGGCCAGGATGTGGTTCCAGTGTAGGTGAGTGCCTTGGAACATGATGTTGGCGATGATGCAGAACACGGCCAACGAGATGCACTCCTGTATGACCTTCAGCTGAATGAGGTTGAAGGGACCGCCATTCTCGACAAAGCCCAGTCGGTTGGCAGGTACCTGACAGCAGTATTCAAAAAAGGCGATGCCCCACGAAAATGCAATGACACCGATTAAGGGCCAATGGTTGGAGACACCGTTCTCTTGCAATTTCAAATGCCCATACCAAGCCAGCGTCATGAAGACGTTGCTTAGTATGAGCAATATGATGGTATAGAGTCCGTTCACTTTTCCTTATTCACTTTTGCAGGTATTCGTCCATGTTCTGGGCGGCACGACGACCGTCACCCATAGCGAGGATGACCGTAGCACCTCCGCGCACGATGTCGCCACCAGCGAAAATCTCGCTGCGTGCCGACTGCATGCCTTCGTTGACGACGATGGTATTCTTGCGACCCAGCTCCAAGCCCTCGATGCTCTTGGGCACCAGCGGGTTGGGGCTAACACCCACGGCCACAATCACCTGGTCGACGTCGAGCGTCACCGTCTTACCCTCCACGGGAACTGGACTGCGACGACCTGATGCGTCAGGCTCACCCAGTTCCATCACCTGAAGGACGGCAGCCTTCACGGCACCGTTCTCGTCAGCGAGATATTCGATGGGGTTGTGGAGCGTCAGGAAGTTGATACCTTCCTCCTTAGCGTGCTTCACCTCCTCCAGACGGGCAGGCATCTCCTGTTCGCTGCGACGGTAAACCAGCGTGACGTTGCCACCCAGGCGCTTAGCCGTACGGCAGGAGTCCATAGCGGTGTTACCACCACCTACGACGAGCACGTTCTTACCCAAGTTGATAGGCGTGTCGGTTGTTGGGTTGGCAGCATCCATCAGGTTCACACGAGTCAGGTACTCGTTACTTGACATGATGTTGATGGCATTCTCGCCAGGGATGTTCATGAAGTTGGGCAGGCCAGCGCCAGAACCTACGAAGATGCCTCGGAAGCCCTGCTGCTCGAGTGTTTCTACGCTGATGGTCTTACCCACGATGACGTCAGTCTGGAAGTGGACACCCATCTTGGCGAGGTTCTCGATTTCCACGTCCACAATCTTGTTGGGCAGACGGAACTCGGGGATGCCATACTTCAGCACACCACCGATTTCGTGCAATGCTTCGAAGACATACACGTCGTAGCCCTTCTTCACCATATCGCCAGCGAAACTCAGTCCGGCAGGACCAGAACCGACGACGGCAATCTTGATGCCGTTGGCAGGTGCAATCTCAGGCAGACTGATGTTGCCACTCTCGCGTTCGAAGTCAGCAGCAAAACGCTCCAGATAGCCGATGGCCACTGCGGGCTCGTTCATCTTCAGGTGGATACACTTGCTCTCACACTGCTTCTCCTGCGGACACACACGACCACAGACAGCGGGTAGGGCAGAGGTGTTCTTGAGCACCTTGGCAGCAGCCAGGAACTGACCACGCTCGATGTTCTTGACGAACGAGGGGATGTTGATATTCACGGGACAGCCCTCAACACAGGTTGGTTTGGCGCAGTCCAGACAACGTTTGGCCTCTGTCATTGCCATCTCCTTAGTCAGACCGATGTTAACTTCCTCTGTTCGGGTGGTTGCACGATAGACGGGGTCGAGTTCGGGCATGACAACACGCTCGATAGCCGTACGCTCCTTGGGTTTCATAGAAGCGCGTAGCGCCTTACGCCACTCGGCATCGCGGTCGGTGAGGACTTCGATGGAGTCGTTAGTGGGGTCGCTGTCCATGGTGACGTCGGCGGCAGCAAATGCTTCACTCTTCACTGTTCCCTCTTCACTTCCCATGAGGTGCTCCTCGTAGTGCTCCAGCTCTTCCTGCTCAGCGCGCTTGAAGGTACCCATGCGCTTGAACATCTCGTCCCAATCGACAAGGGCACCGTCGAACTCAGGACCGTCGATGCAGACGAACTTCGTCTTGCCGCCAATGGTCAGACGGCATGCTCCACACATACCCGTGCCGTCCACCATGATGGTGTTCAGGCTAACTTCGCAGGGAATATTGTGCTTCTGGGCTGTGAGGTTCGAGAACTTCATCATGATGGGAGGACCGATGGCGAAAACCTTGTCGACGTGCTCCTGTTCGAAGAATTTCTCCATACCCACGGTCACCACGCCCTTCTCGCCGTAAGAACCGTCGTCGGTCATGATGATGACCTCGTCGGAACTCTCGCGTACCTTATCTTCTAATATAATAAGGTCCTTAGAACGGCCTGCCATGACGCTGAGCACGCGGTTGCCGGCTGCTTTCAGTGCCTGGATGATGGGCAGCATAGGTGCTACCCCCAGTCCACCACCGGCACATACCACCGTGCCGTATTTCTCAATGCGGGTGGGGTTGCCCAACGGACCAACGATGTCAGCAACATAGTCACCTTCGTTGAGGGCACAGAGTTTCTTTGAAGAGAGACCCACCATCTGGACTACCAGCGTGATGGTGCCACGTTCGATGTCAGCACCGGCAATGGTCAGCGGCATGCGCTCACCCTTCTTGTCGACACGTACGATGACGAAGTTGCCAGCCTTACGGCTCTTGGCAATCAGCGGAGCTTCCATCTCGAAAAGGAAAACCTTCTCAGAGAACTGCTCCTTCTTGATGATTTTATTCATAATCGCTTTGTTTAGTTACATTTTGGCTGCAAAGGTACTAAATCATAATCAAAAAGCAAAAGAAAATGGTGTTTTCTTTTGCTTTTTGACAAATATAATGATGTAGTAGGATGATGACTATCCAATGAATTGGAGTATCAGCTCTACAGCCTCTTCTTCGGTCTTTCCTTCCATGTTGATGACGATGTCGTAGTTGCGCGTATCATAACGGGAGGTGCCAGTATATTTCTTCACGTATGACTCACGCATGTCATCCACCTTCTTGATAATCTTCTCGGCTTCCTCGTGTGTCAGGTTTTGCTTGCCCATGATGCGCTGGATGCGGTGTTCCATGGGAGCCTGAATGAGAATGCTCAGATGGTTGGGGTGGTCAGCGAATATACTGAAACCAGAACGGCCTGCGATGACGCATGACTCCTCAGCAGCTACCTGGGTGAGGATTTCCTTATCCATCTTGAACATGTCGCTACTGGTGACGAGGAGTGCATCCTGACCAGTCATGCGCTGGTAGTACCACATCTCGTTCATACCCTGTCCCATATACATGGCAGCATTGATGAACTCACGCCACCAGTCGCTCTTTCCGCTCTTCAGCTTCTCGATTTGGTCGGTTTCCAGCTGGAATTTCTTCTTCAGCTCGTTGATGAGTGCCTTGTCATAGAAAGGTACGTTCAACTTCTCTGCCAACTTTCTTCCGACGGTGCGACCGCCACTGCCTAATTCACGGTTAATCGTGATGACATACTTTTGATTTTTGTCCATATCGTTAGTTTTTTGGTTAATAATAATCCAATTGTTGCTATTTGTTTGCAAAATTACGAAATATCAGTCAAATTGCAAAGAAAAAAGCTGAAAATAATGTATGGATTAATCAATTATCTCAAAGCCTGTATAGGGTACGAGGGCAGCGGGGATGCGAATACCCTCCTCTGTCTGGTTGTTCTCCAAGAGCGCAGCCACGATGCGTGGCAGTGCCAGTGCCGAACCATTCAGCGTGTGGCAGAGTTCGGTTTTCTTGGTGTCCTGACGGCGGTAGCGGCACTTCAGGCGGTTAGCCTGATAGGTGTCGAAGTTAGATACCGATGAAACCTCCAACCAGCGTCCCTGGGCCTCGGAATAAACCTCAAAGTCGTAGCAGATAGATGATGTGAATGACTGATCACCACCGCATAGCAGCAGAATGCGGTAGGGAAGCTCTAACTTCTTCAGCAACCCTTCTACATGCTCCAGCATCTCCTTGTGGCTCTCCTTTGAGTGTTCGGGCTTATCGATACGGACAATCTCAATTTTCGAGAACTCGTGCAGACGGTTCAAACCACGAACGTCCTTACCGTATGAACCGGCCTCGCGACGGAAACACTCCGTGTAGGCACAGTTCTTGATGGGGAGCTGGGCCTCGTCGAGGATGACGTCACGATAGATATTCGTTACAGGTACCTCGGCAGTAGGAATCAGATAGAAGTCATCTACCTCGCAGTGGTACATCTGACCTTCCTTGTCAGGCAACTGACCTGTGCCATAGCCAGAGGCTGCATTTACTACTGTAGGAGGCATAATCTCCGTGTAGCCGCTCTTGCGGGCCTCGTCGAGGAAGAAGTTGATGAGGGCACGCTGCAGACGGGCACCCTTACCGATGTAAACGGGGAAACCTGCGCCTGTGATCTTCACGCCCAGGTCGAAGTCGATGAGGTTGTATTTCTTGGCGAGTTCCCAGTGGGGCAGGGGATTGGCAATGCCCAGCGATGGGTTCACATCCCAGTTGCCGACAGTATCGTTGGCGGTACACTCCTTCAGGTTCGACTTCACCACGTGATTATCCTCTGCGGCAACGCCTTCGGGAACTTCATCGTAGGGGATATTGGGAATCTGGCAGAGCAGGCTGTTCATCTCCTCCTGCGACGCGTTCATCGTCTCTTCCAATTGTTTGTTGGTCTCTTTCATCTGAGACACCTGAGCCTTGATGGCATCGGCTTCTTCGCGCTTTCCTTCCTTCATCAAACCACCAATCTGGGCTGCCATCTTCTTGGCTTCGCTCAGGTTCTTGTCTAATTGCTGCTGCGCTTCGCGACGCTTCTTGTCAATGGCCAGGACCTCGTCAATGGCCTGACGGGCGTTTTTGAAATGTTTCTTCTCCAAGCCGCGAATCACGCGGTCGGTCTCTTCTGTAATGAGCTTTAGTGTAAGCATAATATCAATTTACTATTTGACAATTTACAATTTTACTGTTTACAGCTTGCAAAATTACAAAAAAATAATAAAAAAGGTGCAATTCTCGGAAGAAAATCGCACCTTTTTTATTATTAATGAGTTTTGCGTTGTTCAGCTTATACAAAGCCTTGAGTTCCTCATGGCTTTGTGTACCTTGACTTCGTCGAGCTTACACAATACCCTGTGCCATCATGGCATTGGCAACCTTCATGAATCCGGCTACGTTAGCACCCTTCACATAGTTGATGTAACCATCAGCCTGAGTACCGTACTTCACGCAGTTCTCATGAATATCGTTCATGATGCGCTTCAGATAGTCGTCAACCTCCTTAGCAGTCCAGCTCAGACGCTCAGAGTTCTGACTCATCTCAAGACCAGATACTGATACACCACCAGCGTTAGAAGCCTTACCAGGAGCATAGAGAATCTTGGCATCCTGGAAGATCTTGATAGTATACAGCGTTGGGATACTCCTCAGCATATTCCTTAATACGTCCACGCTCAACATTCTTCAGCTCCTTCACATACTCGAGCTTCTCGAATGTGATACCGTCTGGATCGTAGATGTAACCGTCTGAGTCAGAGAGCGTCAAGGGGATAGCACCCAGCTGCAGACACTTCTCAGTAGCATACTGAGCTACGTTACCTGAACCAGAGATCAGCACCTTCTTACCCTTCAGCTCGATGCCACGGGTAGCGAGCATAGAAGTCAGGAAGTATACGCAACCGTAACCAGTAGCCTCAGGACGGATGAGTGAACCACCGAAAGAGAGACCCTTACCGGTCAGCACACCCTGGAACTGGTGAGTGAGCTTCTTGTACTGTCCGAAGAGGTAACCAACCTCACGTCCACCTACACCGATGTCACCAGCGGGAACATCCTCATCAGGACCGATCACGCGATACAGTTCATTCATGAATGCCTGGCAGAAACGCATGACCTCAGCGTCGCTCTTACCACGGGGAGAGAAGTCTGAACCACCCTTAGCACCACCCATAGGAAGTGTTGTCAGAGAGTTCTTGAAAGTCTGCTCGAAA
>CACXAG010000113.1 GCA_902765585.1 uncultured Prevotellaceae bacterium | reverse complement strand
TGCAGACCTTGCGGCTACGCTTCCAGTCATAAATGACAAAATCCCCATCGTCATCCTTGCAGATAAGGTCGATGGTTCCAGCGATATTCAACGTCGTATCGTAGACTGGCCACTCCTGTCGGTAAGGACGAATGCGGTAATCGCTGATAAAGCGCAGGAACTGCTGATGCTCACGCTCTATGCTGACAGCCTCGGTCTGACCACCATAGCTGAAGTAGCAGGTGGTCACGAAACGACCGTTCTGAAAGTAGTTTTCCGTCTGTTCGTGCATAAAGGTTCCCACGCTGCTGGCCATCTGCCCTATACGCTTCCACTTGGCCAGGGACTCGGCAATGGGTATGCCATAGCGGTCCTGCTGCATCTGGGCAGCACGACGGGCATCGAAGGGCTCGAAGAAAAAGCCTATGAGCGTACTGACGGGCAACAACTGGTATTGCCCTTTGTACAGATAGACGTGACCATCAGGGAGGAAGTCGATGTCTTCGTCTTGCGGATAACGTCCTGCATCTGTGAAACGACGCATCTTCTGCGTCATGGCTTCGGTTCTCATTGAATTATCAATTATCCATTATCAATTATCAATTAGCGAATGCGCCTTTATTTCACTTGGGACTCCATTTTGTTACGCAAGCCTTTATAACCAGAAAGATAGGCCTTGGCCGAGCCAAACGACAGGAACATATCAAGACGCACAGGCATGTGGTTTTTGTCATCCGTGATGTAGAAACGGATGAGTTCGTGGTTCTGGCCGTCTTCGCGCTCTATGAACGAGAAGGTCAGGCAACGGTACTTGGCGGTGCCGTTTTTCATCTTCAACGTCGTCTTGCCCGTGTATTTGAGCCACGAGTTGGTGAGCCGTCGAGCATCGCTGATAGGCATGGGGATGTTCTCGCCAACCTTCAGCTGGTCTGCGTCAAAGTTACGCGCCCGCAAGAAAATACTCATCATGTCGTAGATACAGTCCTTGTACTCCGCATCCTTCCAATGTACCTCGCCATCGTGGTCTATGCGGTGCATCTTCAGATGACAGTTGTTGTTGGGATAGGTGTACCACAACTCGTCCACATAATAGCGGTCGCCTTCTCGTGCCCCCTTTCGGAAGTAGAGCGGTTCCAGGTCGAGATTGGTATAGCAAAGAAGGGTGTCTCGCATGATGAAGACATTGTCCAACTGGTCGTTGCCTCGCGTAATCAGACTACTGCGGAACGCCTTCTGTCCGTTATAGCGCGACTGAACAGTAGACATCGATGCCGTACCCACCTTGACCCATACGAACTTCCAGTTGAAGTAGAGGTCGTAGCTCAGGAACTCGCCCGACTTGAAGGCTGTATTCTCTATGCCACACTGGGCCTGGGCTGTTGAAGGTAAAAAGGTAAAAAGGTAAAAAGGTAAAAGACCCATTACCATCCTTCGTACCCAATCATTATTTATTTTCATTGTCATTCTGTTTTTTACTATTTTGCTATTTTTATTTTCTTCACGTATTCTATGCCTAACTTCTTGGCGCGGTCTGCATTACGGTTCTGCAACCGCTTCTGCTCCTTGTCTGCCTTCTGCTGGACGATTTCGCCAGGCTTCTGTCTGTTGCGTGGCTCTGATGTCAGGTTCCAGCGCTGCGTGACATCCCACTTGGCCTTACACTCCACGGATTTTGAATAGTAATAGACGTCTTCTGGCTGGCAGTCTGCATCATACTCACCCGTATCCCAGAGATTATTCTCGTTTCTGTCGACAAAAGCCCGTGCATAGTAGGTTCCTGGGTCGACATAGAAGAAAGTCGCCTCGCCCTTCTTGTCTGCCCTTACCTGCCGAACACATTTGTCGCTTTTGTCCAGCAGCTGCACTACGATGTTCGTATCGCGAAGTCCTGCCAACTCGAAGGTCAGCGTAGAGAAATCATCCAACGAACCAATCTTGATGCCCTGCTTGATAGGTTTCGAGGCCAAACCATAGATGTCGATAAAGGCAGCAGAGTCCACTTCCAGGCTGTATTCTGTATCAGGATGCCACTCGGCTATGAGCTCATAGTGGCGTGGTATGGAGTCTTGCTGACGGAAGTCGAAGGGCGCACGATACCAAAGCGTGTCTATCTTCGAATAAAGGTGTATGGCCGTTGTGTCCATGTGCTGCAACGGGCTTGGCACTTCTATGTAGACGACACTTGAAGGGTTCATGGACTGCGACATGCTAAACTTGACGCTCAACGGATTGACAGGATAAATGCTGTCGTATGGCAGGTCTTTCTTTTTCTTCTTCTGCTGTTCCTTCTGCCAGTCCTCAAATGCTTTCTGCAGGCTCTTCAGGCGCTTCTGGTAAGGCACCTTGGCCAGCGCCTCAATGGTATCTGTCTGACTGACGAGCACGCCCATTGAGTCAGTCATCATGTACTGCATCGAGAACTCCAGCGTATCCTTATTTATCAGCAGCGTGTCACGAAGCCAATAGGCAAGGGTGTCGTTTTTGGGGCTGCTTTCTATGATAAATGCGGAGTCGGCATCGAAATTCAAGCCTTTGATGACGGGCAGCTCAGGGTGACCATAGCTGAAAAAGACATCTATTCTGTTCGGCTCTTTACGCTCCGTCTTCAGGAGATAGCGGTCTGTTTGTACTTCCTGAAAAGCCAGCATCACGATGTCGTCAGGATAATAATGGGTATAGGGAACCTGCTCGATATTGTCGATATGCAGGGAGTCGCGCCAAATGGTGTCCTGTCGCACGTCGGGCTTGGAGAAAGGTTTGTAGGTCGCATGCGAAAAGGCTATCATTTCGCTTTTCTGCGAAAACTTATAGTCACCGTCCGCATCCTGTAAGGCATAGACGCGATACTCGCCAGGAGCCACACCCTTGATGACAAAACGTCCCGTTCCATCAGTACGTCCAATGCGCATCAGCGGCTCTTTACGAAAGACAGAGTCAGCGAGGTTGTCATACAATCCTACTGAAATGCCTTTGACGGGTTCCAGATTAGACGCATCTATCACATAGCCAGAGACTTCGAAAGTGTCGATTTGTTCACCAGTAGAGAAGGTATAGGTGTAGTTGCCTAAAGGATTACCCTCGTTATTATCTGTGATGGCGTCACTAAAGTCGACCGTATAAGTCGTATTGGCTTTCAACGAGTCCTTCAGTTCGACGACAATCTTCTTGCCTGCTGCCTTGATTTCTGGCATCTCCAGTTGTGGCGGAGACACCATCACGCTTTGTGTGGGGTCTTCGAGCTTGATATATTCATCAAAGTAGATGGAGATTTTCTTGGTCGTCACATTGACAGCCTGGTCGGCTGGCGTGCAACCCAAGATGCGAGGAGGATCGTCATCAAACCACCCTCCGTCAGGCGAACCCATGCGGGCACAGGATGAGAAGAGGTAAGAGGTGAGAGGTAAGAGGTAAGAGAATACCCCTACCATGACCAACCACCGTAATCTACCTCTATTATTTTTTTCTTTTATCATCTTTTCTTTCTTCTTAGCATTTCTCTTACCTCTTACCTCTCACCACTTACCTCTTGTTGAGATTCAACAAGACGTCGATGTGTTCACGCGAATTGCTCAGTCTGGGCACCTTGTTCTGACCGCCCAGCTTGCCTCGCTGTTTCAGCCAGTCGTTAAACAGGCCTGGACGCGCCTCGATGATTTCCAGATGTTGCAACGTAATATCCTTGTAACGCTTGGCTTCGTAGTCGCTGTTCAGCAGCTGAAGCTTCTGGTCCAATATGTCAGCAAACTGTGCCAAGTCGTTTGGCGCTTTGGAGAACTCTATCAGCCACTGGTGGCGACATTTGGCGTGGGCATCCATAAACACAGGAGCCGCTGTATATTCCAGCACCTCGGCACCCGTCTGCTCGCAGGCGTATGCCAGGCCTTGCTCGGCATTGTCGACGATGAGCTCTTCGCCAAAGGCATTGATAAAGCTCTTGGTACGCCCAGAGATGACAAACTTATAAGGATTGGTAGATGTGAAGCGGATGGTGTCGCCTATCATATAGCGCCACAAACCACACGACGTCGAGATGAGCATCGCATAGTTCTTGTCTTTCTCCACACCCCAAAGCGGTACTATCTCACCGCCTCCCATAGGCTGGAACTCATAGAAGACGTCATAGTCCAGCATCAGCATCATAGCCTTGTCTGCAGGGTCGTCCTGCAGGCCAAAGAATCCCTCGCTGGCATTATACGTCTCCATGTAATGCATCTTGGGGGACGTTATCAGTTGCTCATACTGCTTGCGGTAGGGCGTAAAGGCCACGCCGCCATGAAAGAACACCTCCAAGTTGGGCCACACCTCTTCGAGATGGGTTTTTCCCGTCATCTCCATCATGCAGGAAAGCACGGACAGCATCCACGAGGGCACGCCACTGATGTTGGTCACATTCTGGTTCATCGCCTCGCGGGCTATCCGCTCGCGCTTCATTTCGAAGTCGCTCAGCAGGGCCGTCTTCTTCTTAGGAACACGCACCAGATTGACCAGCGGATTGATGTTCTCAATCAGGATAGCGCTCAGGTCGCCCACCAACGAACCTGGCAGGTTATAGTTGGGCGTATGACTGCCGCCCAGGATAAGCCCCTTGCCGTCGAACATGCGCGACTGGGGATTGTTGCGCAGATAGAGGGCTACCGTATCATAGCCTCCAGCATAGTGAATCTTCTTCAAGCCCTCGTTGCTGACAGGAATAAACTTCGACTTGTCGTTGGTAGTGCCGCTTGACTTGGCATACCACTTCACCCGTCCTGGCCACAGCACATTCTGTTCTCCGTGACGCATCCGGTCGATGTGTCCCTTCAGCTCCTCATAGGTGTTGACGGGTACTTGCCTGACGAAATCCTCATAGTCCTTGACGGCAGAAAAACGGTGCTCACGACCGTACTCAGTGTCCTGGGCAGACAATAGCAAATGGCTCAGCACCCTGCCCTGCAGCTGTTCGCCTTGCGTCAGGTGCTTGTCCAGTTCGTGCATTCTCGGCACAAAGATATGTCTTACTAAACTCGTTATACTCATGGTTTACGTTCCAATACAACGTGCAAAGGTAAACATAAACTTTGGTAAGAGTGGCATATTTTACGTTATTTTTACATAATAAGGTATAAAGTACAAAAAACCGCCGTTCGAACGACGGTACTTAAGGGCTATAACCATGCATTTCCTGCAAGTCAGAAAGCATCCATCCCCGGCTCCAAACGAATCTATGGAGTCAGGGATGAGAATTTTGAAGGAGAATGTATTAGGAAACCATCATGTAAACTACAAAATTACTGGACGGCACATAATACAGCAAACCATACCATAGAGGCGCCCTTGAATGGTGTATGGCGTGGAATGGCTAATGTCGAAGGATGGCCCAAGTTTGCTTGTCCACATCCCGTTAGGTAACAGACGAGCAGCATGAGTACATTCTTCACTATTGGGATAAGCATATAAAGCCACTTTCTCTATACCTTCCTCGTACTCATCGTTGTTACAAACATCATAGCCCAACGTTCTAAATGCGTCAATGAAGGTCTGAACTCGCAAATCACTTCCTGCGTTCTCAGGCCATACATCGACACCGTCAACATCTTCATCAGGCCACATCCAACAATCCTTACGTCCGAAGGCCCAAGCTATACAGTTATAGTCAACATCCTCTGGACTTGTTATCTGAAATCCTTCATCATAACGCAAGCCTGGAAAGGCTTTCAGTATTTCTTCAACTCGGCTATCCATAGTCTACAGGCTTCGGTTACTGTCTCTCCATTTCCGATTTTCTTGTGAAAAATGGCATTGAGCGCCCATACAAGGTTGGATGGCTTGCGTTCAATCTCTTCAACGATAAATGGCACAGCATTGCCACCCATATTAACAATCTGGGCGAATGCGGGATGGGCTGTTATTGTGCTTGCAGACGACAAGAATTTCGTGTCGCGCTGCCATTCATCAAGGTATTTTTCGAACAACACTCTGTCATCTCCTTCTTCCATAGTATCCATAAGGAAAGCGACGACGACATGTTTGTCTTTTATGCTCATGTCCCTCATCAATCCCACATAGGGAGCCATGGGAGTTGTTTGGATGTCTTTAGCCACAGTTGCATTCATAACAATTCATGTTTAACGGTTCATCGCTTGCAAAGATAACGATTATTTGTGAAACGTGCAAATCTTCCTAAAAAAATATTCATCCCCGACTCCAAACGAATCCGTGGAGCCAGGGATGAGAATGTTGAGGGAAATGAATCAGAGAATCATTATTAGAATCACGTTTAATAATAATGAGCACTTGTTCTTCCAGTACCATTGCATCCTGAACATCTTCCTGTTCCGTTGCAATTTACACATCTTTTCTTGCTATTGCCAACCCACATCTGACCGCTTCCATTACAAGTGTTGCACTTACCAGTACCATTGCATCTGTCGTGCTGACTAGTACGGGGAGTGGAAGAATTACGACTATTTGAGGTCGGAATCATCGGGGTCGGAGAAGGTGATCATTTTCTCTGACTCCAACTTTTTGGCCTTGAGAAAAGAAACAATCATCTGAAAAAAGAGCTTTTTATCGATTTACCCATCACCCTACACTCTGGTCGGCTGAAATGCCGATGCACAAAGGCTTTGAGAGGAGTGTAGGGTGGTCGTGACCCTACACTCACCCTACACTGACCCTACACTCAGATGTCATGCCTAAGAAACCTGTAGACTTACAGAAATACAGAGGGCTATTACCTGACAGATGGAAGGCGCTATAGCCTGCAAGACGTCAAAGCGGATACGCTTACCACTACGAACGTAAGCAGAATGCTAAACTACAAGATAGCGGACAGGGAAAGCCGGGCTTGTTGTTTTTCCGTATGGAGCAAACTCTGATTCCGTAGGCTGCGAACTGGCAGTCCGTGCCCGTCGGACTGATAGTTTGTATTAATAGCATCGATTGCCAGCCTTAATGCCTTTTTATTTTTCTGGCAAATGGAAGTGTTAATTAAACAGATTTTAACACGGTTTTCTGGGGGAAAACCTTGCAGACCGCAATTTTATTTTGTACCTTTGCAGACGAAAAAACAGGCCATGAAAAACGTAGCCTATAACCATTACTAATATCCAATTTAATCTATTATTATGGAGAAAAACCTACTCGTTAAGGGTGAGGCACTTCAAGCCTCTGTGGTCTCAGCACTTGCTGCTGAGCAGTTCTTGAACGAACACTACCAGTTCCGTCGCAATCAGCTGAACGGAAAGGTGGAGTTCTCTACTAAGCCTGCCGAAGGGCAGGAGCCGACTTTCCGTCCGCTGACGCAGGAGGCGCTGAACAGCATTATCCTGCAGGCCAAGCGCGAGGACATCTGCGAGGGTGCCAGTCCGAAGACTGACATCGTGGAGTTTATTCATTCTGAAGAGGTACACGCGTACGACCCCATTGGCTGTTACCTCAACAGCCTGCCCCAGTGGGACGGACAGAACCATGTGGCTCAGCTCTTTGGGCGATTGCCTGGTGTCAGCTCTGAGCAGTTGGCGTTCCTCAGCATCTGGTTGCGCTCAACGGTGGCCCATTGGTTGCAGATGGACACCTTGCACGGCAACGAGATTGTACCCACGCTGATTGGTGCACAGGGCTGTGGCAAGACCACCTTCTTCAAGCGTCTGTTGCCTCCGCATCTGCGCCAGTACTTCCTGGATCACCTGAACCTCTCGAACAAGTTCGACAAGGAGATGGCGCTGACCAACAACCTTTTGGTATGTCTCGACGAACTCGAAGCCATCCGCCCCAGTCAGCATGCCTCGCTGAAGCAGACGCTCTCGAAAAGCAAGGTGAACGGACGCCCCATCTACGGCTGCGCCCAGGAAGACCGTCCTCGCTATGCGTCGTTTGTGGCAACCACCAACAATCCCCATCCGCTGACGGATGCTACTGGCGTGAGCAGAAGGCTCCGTACTGGTTCAACAACGACGAGGTGGCCCGCATCCAGCAGTTGAACCAGGGCTATATGGAGCAGAAGGACATTGTGGAAATTATCAAGGTCTGTTTCCGCAAGCCTGCGGAGGGTGAACATGTGAAGTCGATGAACACCTCGGAGTTGTTGAGCGTCATTCAAAACAAGTATCCAACGGTTCCTGACACGATGAGCACAAGGGTTCGTCTGGGTCAGGCCATGAAGCTGCTGGAATACGACAGCACCAGTCGAGGCCACACCTCTTACTACAAGGCAGTACCATTGAAAGCAGCATGAAAAAACAAATGATGATGATGACAGAACAGGAAATCTTCAAGGAGAAAGCCCTTAGCGGCTACACCGTTTGTTTTGCAGAGCAGTGCCCATTGAAAGGGCATTGCCTGCACTATCTGGTGGGGCAGCAGTTGCCTGACACACAAAGTTCCTATCGTTGCGTCAATCCGCGTTACCAGCATGTGGCCACAGAGCAATGTCCGCTTTTCCGCCATTCGGCAAAG
>CACXAG010000112.1 GCA_902765585.1 uncultured Prevotellaceae bacterium | reverse complement strand
GCTCCCAGTGATGCCGACCAGCCCAACTCTGTTGCCAACATTACTTACGCTGGTGACGAGCGCGCTACGAACACGCAGATTACTACTGACTTCATCCTGAAGCAGGATTTGGCATTCATCACCAAGGGACTGAAGTTCCAGGGCCGTCTGTCGTACGATAACACGATGAGGGAGACAGGCCGTGGTATCAATGACGCCAATTATCACCCCTACTACGAGTATATCAACCCTGAGTCAGGTGACGTCAGCTATAACTCCCGTTGGAATCAGAATGAGAATACACCCTATCAGGAGCAAGTCCTGTGGTCAACCAGCGCCGGTAGCGTGGACAAGTACTCTACCTATCGTAAGTTGTACTACGCCCTGCAGTTGGACTACGCCCGTCAGTTCGGTGACCACGAGGTGACCGCCTTGGGCCTGTTCAGCCGTGATACTTACGCAAGGGGTCCTGCTTTCCCCACCTACCGTGAAGACTGGGTTATGCGTCTGACCTATAACTACGCTACCCGCTATTTTGCCGAGTTCAACGGTGCATACAACGGTAGTGAGAAGTTTGGTAAAAACAACCGCTTCAAGTTCTTCCCCGCTCTCTCTGCCGGTTGGATGATCAGCGAAGAGCCATTTGTCAAGAAGTACGTAGGCAAGTACCTCGACATGTTGAAGGTTCGCGCATCTTGGGGTAAGGTCGGTGACGACAAACCTGGTGACCGTCAGTTGTATAGTGATCAGATTTCCTATCTGTCAGATGTCTGGAGACAGGGTCCGACTCAGGATGACAAGTCTATTTATCAGCAGTACACCATCACCCGTCTGGGTAACCCCGACATCATGTGGGAGACCGTTGAGAAGAAGAACTTAGGTATCGACTATTCATTCTTAGGTGGTCTGATTGCCGGTTCGTTCGATATCTTCTCCGACAAGCGTACCGACGTCATTTTGAATGGTAGCGGCCGTGCCATCCCCTCTTATTTCGGTTTCGATGCTCCGACCTCTAACGTAGGTATTATTAAGAATCATGGTTGGGAATTGGTAGTCCGCATGAACAAGGTATTTGCCAACAAGCTGCGCCTGTGGGGTAACTTCAATGTCACCCATGCTGTGAACAAGATTGATTTTGCCGACGATCCCCAATTGAAGCCCACCTATCAGACATCTGCTGGTTATGCCATTGGTCAGACGACATCTTGGATAGATAGCGGCTTCCTGAATACATGGGACGATGTAATCGGTGAAACTTCACGCAGCACAGTGGATGACATGATTTTACCGGGTGACTACCGTATTATAGACTTCAATGCTGACGGTATTGTCGATAAGGATGACGCGGCACCTTATAAATACACGAGCACGCCTGAGAATACCTATAGTCTTACGCTGGGTGCCGAGTGGAAGGGCTTTGCCATTAGCTGTCAGTTCTATGGTGTTAACAACGTAACCCGTTTTGTCAACTTTGACGAATTCTATAATGGCAGAAACGCACTCTTCAAGGAGGGTAGCTATTATTACGCAAGCACCGGTACCGGCGAACTCCCCCTGCCACGCTGGGCAGCATATCTGGATGATACATCTTTGAGAGACAGAGGTACCCGTTACTACTACGACGGCTGGTTCTTACGTATGAAGAACGCCGAGATATCTTATACCTTTACTCAAAGCTGGTTGAAGAAGGCTGGTCTGAGCCAAATGAAGATTTACCTGAACGGTGACAACCTCCTGCTTTGGACCGACATGCCCGACGACCGTGAATCGAACTTCAGCGGTTCCGGTAACAGAGGTGCCTATCCTACAGTACGTCGTTTCAACTTAGGTATTGACTTAAACTTCTAAATAATAAAGCGTTATGAAAATAAAAAAATATATTTCTGGTTCTCTCCTGCTTCTGTCGGCACTTTTGTTGACAGCCAGTTGTAAAGACTATCTGGACAAGGAACCGAAAAGTGATATTCCCGCACAGCAGCCCTATCTGAACTTCAAGAACTTCCAGGGCTTCGTGGAGGAACTATATACTGCCATGCCCATCATGACGGCTCACCAGTACCACGGTGCCTGGAACTTCGGCGAGGACGACTACTGGGAGCCCGCAGAGAGCCGTCAGTTGCCTAACGCCATCGACCAGGGTAACTACTGGGCTTGGGACGATGTCTTCTATTCTTATCTCAAGTCGAATAAGGATCCTAATACTGGTCAAAAGAGAGGTATGAACACCTCTACTAATGAGCGAATGATTAGTGATGTCTCGACCAAGGGATATTATTATGACCTCTGCTGGTTCGGCATCCGTAAGGCCAACCTCGGTCTTGCCAACCTCGACCAAATGGTGGACGCTACTATCGAGGAGAAGAACCTCATTGCCGGACAGCTCTATTTCTTCCGTGCATGGAACCACTTCATGCTGATGCAGCTCTGGGGAGGTCTTCCCTATATTGATACCGCACTGGATCCAAACAGCGTGTTTGACCTGCCTCGTCTGAGCTATCAGGAGACTGCCGACAAAGCTGCTGAAGATTTCCAGAAGGCTGCCGACCTGTTGCCCGTTGACTGGGATCAGACCACTGCCGGTAAGGCAACCTTGGGTAAGAATAATCTTCGTATCAATAAAATCATGGCACTGGCTTATAAGGGCAAGGACCTGCTGTGGGCCGGTAGTCCTATGATGAACGAGGAATCTACAGGTAGTGCCACCTATAATGCAGACTTCTGTAAGCGTGCTGCAGATGCCTTTGCACAGGTGCTGAAGCTCTGTGATGAGACTGGTCGCTATGAACTGGCCGACTGGGACCACTATTCTGAGATTTTCTATACCTACAAGCAGAACAAGTTTAATGGTCTGAAAGAGGTCCTCTTCTATGAGAATACGGCTGTAGGCCACATTGGTGCCTGGCGTTGGAACCTCGTCAACGACTGGCGTCCGCCATTGATCAACAACTCGGGCATCAAGTGCTATCCCGCTGCCAACTATACCGACTACTTCGGTATGGCCAACGGTCTGCCTATCCCCGACATCACCAAGGCCGATGCTGCCAGCGGTTACAACCCCGAGTATCCTTACCGCAATCGTGACCCGCGTTTCTACTACAACTTCATCTATGACGCTGTGAAGACCGTGCTGGATGGTAGTAAGATTCTGGACAAATCAACAGGTTTGCCTGACCCGCGCAAGCAGTATGCCAGCCTCTTCGAGGGCGGTCTCTATCGCACAGACACCCCGTCCAAGTGCTGTTTCACCGGTTATATGAACAAGAAGTTCACCTCTCAGTACATGAACGACTTCGATGACTACAAGGAAGGTTCCGTGCTGGTGATGCCGCTTCTCCGTCTGGCCGATGTTTATCTGATGTATGCTGAGGCAACTGCCAACGGCTATGGCTCAGCCACTGCTACCGCTTCTGGCTATAGCCTCACCGCTGCAGGTGCTGTCGATAAGATTCGCGACCGTGCTGGTGTGGGTCATGTTGATGCCAAATTCTTAGGTTCTGTTGACCAGTTCATGAGCGAGGTACGCCGTGAGCGTGCTGTCGAGCTCTCCTTCGAAGGCCACCGTTTCACCGACCTGCGCCGCTGGCTCCTGCTTGACAAGGCTCCTTATAACAAGAAGACTGCAGTCTATTTCGACCGTGCTACTGACCAGAAAGATGCTGACCGCTATGCAGATCCTACGCAGAATCACGTGCTGAACCTGCGTGAGGTGGTGCTCGTAGAGCGTCATTACACATTGCCAAAGCATAATTGGCTCCCATTCCCACAGAGAGATGTTCAGTTGTACAAAGGCTTTAGTCAGAATCCGGGTTGGTAATTCTATCATTAGAAATTAGAAATTAGAAATTAGATATTATGATTACTAAAGTTAAACATATCGTTGTGCTTTCACTGTTGGCTGGCATCTGCCTGCCGTCAGCAGCACAGCAAGTGGCCGACACGACACAGGTCAATGTGGCGTTTGGCACGCAGGCCAAAGAGAATATCCTTGGTGGTGTCAGCGCTATCAATGTCTCCGACTTGCTGAAGAAAGATTATTATACCAGTAGTCTCAGCGAGCTGTCAAGCTTGATCAGTGGCTACAATGGTAATGTCTGGGGACAGGGTGCCCTTGTCATGGTCGACGGGGTTCCTCGCGATGCTGACATGGTGGATCCTACTATGATAGAGTCGATTACCGTCTTGAAGGCTGCCAGTGCAGTAGCCCTCTATGGTAGCAAGGGTGCCAAGGGTGTCATTCTGATTACCACCAAGCGTGGTGAGGCCACTCCCCTGCACATCGACGTCCGTGCCAATACCGGTCTGTATTTTGCCAAGCGTTATCCGAAGTACCTCGGTGCTGCTGAGTATATGACGCTGTATAACGAGGCTCGTGCCAACGATGGCCTCAGCGCCCAGTATGACGATGCCACCATCTATAATACGGCTGCCGGTGTGAATCCCTATCGCTATCCCGATATGAACTTCTATAGCAGCGAGTTCCTGCGCAAGGCCTACAACCGCAGTGATGTCACAATGGAGATTTCCGGCGGTAACGACCGTGCCAAATACTATGCCAACCTTGGTGCAGAGTACAACACCAGTTTTGTGAAGTACGGTGACAAGAAGAACGACGACGACCTCAACCTGCATGTTCGCGCCAATGTGGACATGAAGATTACCGACTGGCTGTCTGGTTTCACCAATGCAGCCATGAAGTTCAATAACAACTATACCGGTCGTGGCGACTTCTGGGGAGCTGCTGCTAACCTGCGTCCAAACTGGTATTCTCCGCTGCTGCCCATCAGCATGATGGATCAGAGTATCGCTTCCGTTGCTTCGACAGTTAAGTCAAGTACAAACAAAGTGGGAGATGAGTATCTGCTCGGTGGTAATAATGCCAACCAGACAACGGTCTATGGCGATATGCTGAAGGCCGGATACATCAAGTCGCGCGTGCGTACCTTTATGTTTGACGTAGGCTTGAAGGCTGACCTGAACAGTCTCTTGAAGGGTCTGACTTTCAGCACCGTATTCAGCATTGACTACTGGTACGACTATAACGAGGCTTTTAATGAGAGCTATGCTACCTATGAGCCAGTCTGGTCGCAGATGAACGGTCAGGATGTCATCATCGGTCTGAACAAGTACGGTGAGGACAAACCGGCAACCAGTGAGTATATCGGTCAGGCTTTTGACCAGCAGACCACAACGTTCCGTGCACAGTTTGACTATGTGAACAGCTTCGACCAGCACAACATTGCAGCCACATTGGTGGGCTGGGGCTACCAGCAGCAGTTAGCACGCGACGCTGACCACAGCAGCAGTGACTATCACCGCACCAGCAACTTGAACCTCGGTCTGCGTGTTGACTACAACTATGCACAGCGGTACTATGCTGAACTGAGCGGTACGCTTGTACATTCTGCCAAGCTGGCTGAAGGCCATCGCAACGCCTTCTCGCCCTCAGCCGCCCTCGGCTGGCGCATCAGCAACGAGAATTGGTTTAAGGACAACGTTTCATTTGTCGACAACCTGAAGCTCACCGCCGCTTATTCTTGTCTGAATCAGGACATCGACCTGGGATCATGGTATATGTATCAAGGTTCGTACAACGCCAGCGGTGGCTGGTACAACTATCAGGATGGCAGCCAGGGTGGTGCTGTTCCTTTGTCCAACCGTGCAGAAAATAATGAGCTGACATACGTTAAGCGCAAGGAATGGCGCATCGGACTGGAAGGAAGCCTGCTGAACCGTATGATTACCTTCGACGTCAACTACTTCAATCAGAAGACTGACGGACTCATCACCACCGGTGCTGCAACCATCTACCCGTCGTATTTCAATGCACGTGGCAGCTTCCTGCCCTACACCAACTACAATGTTGACAAGCGCAGCGGCGTAGACTTCGACGTACACTTCAACAAGCAGTTCGGTCAGGTGGAGACTTCTCTCGGTTTCGTAGGCATGTACTACACCACCAAGGCTGACAAGCGCGACGAGGTGTGGTCAAACGACTATCTGTATCGTGCCGGTCACAGCCTCAGCGCTGTCTGGGGCTATGAGTGCGAGGGATTCTTCAATAGCGAAGAGGAAATTGCCAACCATGCTTCTCAGACCTTCGGTGTGGTACGTCCAGGTGACCTGAAGTACAAGGACCAGAACGGTGACGGCATCATCGACACCAAGGACCAGGTAGACTTAGGCAAGGGCACTGCTCCTTTCTTCTACGGTGTGAACCTGACGCTGAAGTGGAAGAACTTCACGTTCTTCGCACTGGCCTCTGGTCAGGCTGGCGCCATCGCCTTCAAGAACAATAGCTACTATTGTCCGACGGGTACCAGCAAGTATAGCGTCTATGCCCGCGAACGTTGGACGCCCGCTACGGCAGCTACGGCGTCTTATCCCCGCCTGACCACCACTGACAACGCCAACAACACACAGACTTCCTCGTTCTGGAAGTACTCTACTAACCGCTTCGACCTGACGAAGGTCCAGGTGACCTACGACATGCCGCAGGAGTGGTTTGAGGGTAAGTTTGTCAAGGGTCTGAGCGTGTACCTGAACGGTGAAAGCCTGCTGACCTTCTCTGGTGAGCGTGAACTGATGGAGACGAACATTGGTGCTGCACCCCAGAGCCGTTTCTACAACCTCGGTGTAAAGGTCAATCTTTGATAAAGGTAAATAAGTAAAAAGGTAAAAAAGTAAAAAGATATGATTACCAAAGTATTAAAATATACAGTTCTTTCGCTGGGTCTGACCTTTGTGCTTACCTCTTGCGACGATTTGCTGGAGCCAGCCTTGGAGAACCAGAAGGACTTGGAGGCATTAGAGAAGGAGGCGCTGTCCGTACAACGTCTTGTCTTGAATGGATACGCTGCACTGCCTAATTATTATGACAACAGCGACTATGCTACTGACGATGCTGTGACCAACCAGAAGAGTGATGCTTATATCAAGATTGCTACCGGCGGTTGGACGGCTGACAACGGTACGCTGAGCGTATGGCCTGGCTCATACGCTGCTATCCAGTATGTGAACCTGTTCATGCAGGTTAGGGAAGGTCAGCGATATGTGAAAAACGAGACGACGAACGCTTTGTTGAGCAGACGTTTGCTGGGTGAGGCCTACGGTCTTCGCGGCATCCACCTCTATTTCCTGCTGCGTAACCACGCTGGTCTGGTCAACGACCAGTTGCTCGGTGTCCAGTTGTTTGACGAAGCATTGGACATCAACAGCGACTTCAATGTTTCTCGTGCAACCTTTGCCGAATGTGTCAACAAGGCACTGGCAGACTTTGACGAGGCTGTGAAGTATCTGCCTTTCGACTATAATGACATCAAAGACGATTCAGAAGTTCCTGCTAAGTTCCGCGATATCACCACGGATGCCAACATCTACAATCTGGTAATGGGCAACGATGCCCGCCAGCTGGTCAATACGCAGATTATCGAGTCGTTCCGGTCACGCCTGCTGCTGTTGGCTGCCAGCCCTGCTTTCCTGAATAGCGGTTGGGACAAAGCTGCCGATGCTGCTGCTACTGTCATCGACGAGTTAGGCGGTGTTTCTGCCCTGCCTGCCGATGGTCTCACTTACTATGATGGCAATAACGTAGCCGATGCTACGTTGGCAGAGGGTGCCAACCCCAAAGAAATCCTGTGGCGTGGTAACAAGGAATCCAATAGTACCACTCAGGAAAGCAACAACTATCCCCCGTCGCTTTTCGGCAATGGTATGATGAACCCCACCCAGAACCTGGTAGATGCTTTCCCTGCTGCTAACGGTTTCCCCATCAGCGACAGCCGTTCCGGCTACGATGCCTCGAATCCCTATGTTAATCGCGACCCACGTCTGGACACTTACATCATTCACGATGGAAGTACTGCAGGTGTGAACAACAGCGTTATCCGTACGGGTAGCCAGTCGGGTTCTGACGACGGTATCGATAAGGTGGAGAGCAAGTCAACCCGTACCGGTTACTATATGAAGAAGCGCCTGCGCATGAACGTGAACTGTAATCCCTCATCTACGTCGGGACAGACACACATTACTCCGCGTGTCCGTCTGACGGAGATTTTCCTTTCTGCCTACGACATCATCAAAGCCATCCGCCAGCGTGCAGGCATCACCGATACCCAGTATCTGGACGAGTGTGCTGCCGACAAGGACAAGATGCGCCAACTGATTCGTAACGAGCGTCGTCTGGAACTCTGCTTCGAGAGCTTCCGCTTCTGGGATCTTCGCCGTTGGAAGGCCGACCTGAACGAAACTGCTAAGGGTCTGGATGTCAACGAGGACCTTAGCGGTATCACTTACACTCCGCTGAGTGTTGAGGTACGTGCTTACCAATCTTACCAGAACTACGGTCCTATCCCACAGTCTGAGGTGCTGAAGTATAACAACCTAAGTCAGAACAACGGCTGGAAGTAATATAAATAATGAACTAAGAATTAAGAAACAATAATTATGATGACAAAGAATATCAAATCCCTACTCCTTGCAGGTATTGTGAGCTGCGGCATTGCCGCAGGCCTCACCTCCTGCAAGAGCGGTGACCAGGAGTTCGATGATTTCGACTATCAGACTTGTTACTTTTCCAAGCAGTACCCCGTCCGTACCATTGAGTTAGGTAACGACCTGTATGTGGACTTGACACTTGACAATCAGCACAAGTGTCAGATTCAGGCTGCGATGGGTGGCGCTTACAGCAATCCTCGCAACATCGATATCAGCATTGCCGTTGACCCGACGCTTTTAGACGGTCTGACCTTTAAAGACGGTTCTGATGTCACCCTGATGCCCGAGAACTACTACCAGTTGGCAGCCAGCAACATCGTTATTCCTGCTGGCAAACCTGTCGGCGGCGTTGAGGTTCAGCTTACGGATGCCTTCTTCGCCGACCCTCTGTCGGTGACGAACCATTATGCCATTCCTGTTCGCATGACGAATGCAACGGGTGTTGACTCTATTTTGTCTGCGAAGAATTTCACAGTGTATGCCGTCAAGTACGTGAACCGCTATCACGGCGAGTACATCAACAACGGCAAACTTCAGGACGCAACGGTTGACCTCACCACGAAGGGCCTGAACGTCTCGCTAATGGGCTATTCCGGCAAGGACAGCGACGGCTCGGCTTATCCCGGAGAGTTTCAGTTGACTTTCGATGATAATGGCAACTGCACCGTCACTGCCGTTACCGAGGGTTATACCGTCACAGGTAGTGGCCGTTTCGTAGAGAATGATGAAACCCAGCTTGTTGGTGCCCGTCATCCTAACACCATTTATCTCGATTTCTCGGGTACGTATGACTGGTACAAATATGAAAAGGATGAGAAGGGTAATATCAAGACAGATGATGCTGGCAACCCCATCAAGATTCCTGTCAAATTCGATTTCTCCGAGAAATACGTGCTGACTCTGAAAACCCGTGGTATCAAATCAGAGACCTTTATGTAATCAAGAAACAAGTAAGCTATGAAAAAGAATATATTTTCAATCAGTTCTTTGCTGAGCTTTGTAGCCTCTGCAGCATTGTTGACAGGATGTGCTGATTATAACGATACATCCTCTCCTGCAGGAGAAAAGCCTGCCTCTGTTGCCGAGGCTGAGCAGTTGGCTCAGTATGCAACTTTGGTGTCCTACGTAGACGCTGCAAATTTCCGTCTGGGTAACACACTGCCTTCGTCCGATCTTGATGAGAGTACGGTTGCGGCCTCGCTGACGCTGTCAAACTTCAACGAGGTGACCATCCCCGATCTCTTCCTTCACAGCAAGCAAGTGGATGACGAGGGTAAGATCGATATGCTCATCGCTTCTACATTGGCTGCTGATATCAGCGAGAAGGGGCTTAACATTTTCACTCCTCCTCTCTGTGCCAGTGCCAATGTCAACACGGGCTATCTTGAAAGTCTGATACAGCCGGAGACCGTTGAAGAGCCGGAGGTGACGGGTTCTGATGTCATCGACTTTGAGAGCGATGCTTTGGGTACGACCTATCCTACCCAGAAGGCTACAGGTGAAACAGCTACGGGTAAAGTTGTCGTGGAGGATGATCCCACTGGTGCGTCTGGTCATGTCATTCATATTTCCAAAGCTACCCAGTGTTTCCCGGCTATAACCATCAAGTTCCCCGAAGGTCGTAAGTTAGGTGACTATACAGACTTGACCATTGATTACTATGCAGTGGGCAATACCTCCTTTAATTCTAAGATTTTCCTCGCAATGGGTGGAAAGAACGCTGTGTTCAAGAGTCCCAAAGACTATGGATGCACTCTGAAAACCTGGGGACGTGGTTTGGTAAGTATTCCTTTGGCTGCTTTGGCTTTCTCTGACGATCAGATGAAGCAGACAGAAGTGACCATACTTGTTGGTCCTCAGGGTGTGAGCTGTGAATACTATATTGATAACATTACGTTAGCGTATAAGTATAAGCCAACTTACGAGGTGGAGAAAACTGCTGAAGAGAAATTCCAGATTATCGGTGGTGCACTGAGCAACTTCATTACAGCCGCTATGGAAGCTGCTCCTTCCATCAATTCTTGGACGGTGGCCGACTGTCCCGTCACCTCTTCTCCTAACATCATCTGGAAGCAGGCCCTGGGCGAGACCTATTTCGCATACGCTGCACAGAAGATGCGCGAACAGCGTGGCGATGCCAAGCTGTTTGTCAGCGAGTACCTGGCTGATCCTACTGTACGCGAGCAGTTCTTACAGCTGCTGACGGCTAACTCTGTCGGCATGAATCAAATCAACGGTATTGATGTATTGACGTCCATCACGTCACCATTCGATGCCGCTGCCTTTGCTACGATGCTGAAGGAAGTAGCAGCCACTGGCAAGCTGGTTCGTCTGACCATCCAGAGCATTGCTGGCAGCGACGCTAATGCTGCCGCAGCCTTGAGTGAGGCTGTCGCTGCCTACAAGCAGCAGGTTCCTGCCGCCCAGCAGTATGGCATCACCTTTGGAGCAGTCATCGAGACTTCTACCAATGCCGGCTTATGGACGACAGCTTACAACCGCAAGGTGACATACGGAAGTTGTGCTGAAGCATTGCAAAAGTAACTTATAGCGTTGCCTGGGATAACCAGTTTACCCAGGCAACGTTTCATTGCAACATTTTGACAATCGAATGAGACGTTTTTCTATGGCTATTATATAATAAGTATATAATTTTGCAGCCGAAATAGCGAGAATATGCGTTTAAAACAATAAATTCAACATTATTATTAACTAAAATTTAATTGAGTATGAAGATTTTTACTAAATCAGTTTTGGTGGCTATCGCAATGATGGCAGGTGTAACTACAGCAAGTGCTCAGGACGAGTGGATGGATCCCGAGCAGTGGGTAGAGTTGACAGCAGAAATGTGGCATGCATGGGGCAGTGAGGCAGATCCTACACACTGTAAGGCAGATGCCGTTATCACTGGTGAAATGAGTCCCGCATGGAACCTGAACACCGATATTGGTGCTGGTTCTTGTATCCTCGGTGCTGAGAACGTGACATGGAACCTGTATGCAGACCTCTCTGAGTACGACAAGCTGATTATCTTTGGTGCTGGTGGTCCCGGTATGCGTGTAATGTGCAACCGTATCATCGACGAGGGTGCTTGGAAGAACCTGGTTGTTGGTTTCAATGCTGACGATTCTCACTGGAATGCTGAGCTGGAGTGTCTGGTTATCGACCTGAACGAGTTCAAGACTATGACTTGCACCGCAAATGGTGAAGGGGATGCTGAGGGCGTAAAGAGTGGTGACGAGCGTGTTGACGACTTCGTACACCTGCACTGCTTCAAGAATGCTTGGGGTGGTGAGTTCCCTGTAAACGTGAGCATTGCTTATCTTTGGAAGGCTGGTGGCGCCACGGGCATCAAGACCGTCAAGGCTAATGCCGAGAACGGTGCTTACTACAACCTCGCTGGCCAGAAGGTTGCTAATCCCGAGAAGGGCGTGTTCATCCACAACGGTAAAAAGGTTGTGATTAAGTAAGAGAAGTGAGAGTTTACTCGCACTTCCGAACGTGAGCAACCTCGAGCTTTAGCTCAAGGTTGTGATTAAGTAAGGAATACAAATCCATGATGCCATCCGTTTTTTGCGGATGGCATTTTTTTATGGGTGTAACATTTCCCTGCAACTCATGATACAAAATTCTATTGCTACCTGTTATTTTATGCGTACATTTGCGGACACAATAGAAAGGTAAATATGATAAAACATCATCTGACAAGTTTTGATTCATGCATGGTATGGTGCGTAGCGAATATGCGCCATACCTTTTTGGCTGTATGCTGTTTGCTTGCCACTGTCATGTCGGCAGCAAATGTGTTAAACGTATCAGAGAAGAAGGGCGCCCTACCCCTCGTTGCCAAGGGCAGTGTGACTTCGATATATGTCTCGTCGGATGAAGGGCTGACCGTCCGGCATGTTGCAGGTGTCTTCGCCGACGATGTCGAACGTGTCTCTGGCGTCCGTCCCGTACAGGCCTCCGAAGCCTCGGCGGCTACCGTTGTGGTGGCAACATTAGGACATAGCAAGTATATTGACCGTCTGGTCGCTTCCCGTCAGCTCAATGTCTCCTCCATCCGCGGCGGTTGGGAGCAGTTTGTCATCAAGGTGGTCGGACGCCAGCTGATAGTGGTGGGCTGTGACCGCCGTGGTGCTGCCTACGGACTGCTGACACTGTCCGAGAAGATGGGCGTGTCGCCCTGGTACTGGTTTGCCGACGTGCCGGTAGCCCATTTGCAGGCTATCTATGTGGATGCCGACTATGTGTCGCAGGCTCCTTCCATCAAGTATCGCGGTGTCTTCATCAACGACGAGGACTGGGGACTGAAGACGTGGGCGGCACAGAACTATGAAAAGGAACTCGGCGACATAGGCCCCAAGACCTACGACCGTGTTTGCGAGCTTCTCCTCCGGCTGAAGGGCAATATGCTGGCACCTGCCATGCACTCTTGCACAGGCGCCTTCTACGGTCATCCCGAGAGCCAGGTTGCGGCCGACAAGTGGGGCATCATGATTACCACCAGCCACTGTGAGCCGCTGCTCTTCAACAATGCCGCCCGCTCGGAGTGGGACAAGTCACGCGACGGTGAGTGGAACTATGAGACGAATAGCGCCACCATCCTGAAGAAGCTCGATGACCGCATCCGCGAAACCGCCCAGTATGACAATATCTACACCATGGGTATGCGTGGCCTGCACGACGAGGCCATGAAGGGCAGTACTGACCCCAAGGACAGGGCCCGCACGTTAGAGAAGGTCTTCGACAAGCAGCGCCAGATACTCGAGAAATACAAGCACACGAAGGCCCAACGGCTGCCCCAGATATTCGTGCCTTACAAAGAGACGCTGGACATCTACGATGCTGGTCTGCGTGTGCCCGAAGACATCACGTTAGTATGGCCAGACGACAACTACGGCTACATGAAGCGGGTGAGCAACTCGAAGGAGCAACAGCGCCACCTCTCCTATTTAGGCACTCCCCACGACAACCTCTGGATAGCCACCACCGCCCCTATGCTGATGTATGAGGAGCTGCTGAAGGCCTATACCGCCGGTGCCGACCGCTACTGGCTGCTCAACGTGGGCGACATCAAGCCTATGGAGATGGAGGTCCAGCACTTCTTTGACATGGCCTACGACTTCGCATCCTTCAACTACGACAATGTGAACCGCTATCAGGCCCAGTGGCTCGCCAAGGTGTTTACTCCCTCAGACTTCAGACCTCAGACTTCTGACTTCACCACTCATTTCCAGTTCATTCTCGACAACTACTACCGTCTGGCATGGAACCGCAAGCCCGAGTTTATGGGCTACGAATATGAATGGAGCAGTCAGGAGGAAAACCGGCTGCACGACACCGATTTCTCTTTTGACACTGGCAGCGCCCAGAAGCGGCTGACGGACTATCAAACCATCTGCGACGTCTACGACGCCATCGAGCGCCAGCTTCCTGCGGAGTATCGTCCGGCTCTCTTCGAGATGTTAGGCTATGCCGTCCATTCTGCCTATCAGATGAATCGCAAGTTCCTCTATGCCCAGCGGAACCACGAGACGGGCAGTGCCGTCTATGCTGAGTTGTCACGCGAGGCTTATCGCGAGATAGACCGCCTGCGCGAACGCTACCACACGCTGTTGGACGGCAAGTGGAATCAGATGGTGTCTGAAGTGCCACCCGGCTTCTGTGCCAAATATCAGCAATTGCCGGCGTTCAGCAGCCAGCCTACCGATTCTTTCAAGCTGCCTGCCGAACAGATACATCCAGAATTGCCGTATCAAGTCAACCTTGCTTCGCTCAATGTGGCCGAACCGTTCCGTCTGCTGGAAGGTATCGGCACCGACTGGCTCTCACTACAAATGGGACAGCCCCTCGACTTTGACACGACGGGGAGCATCGACATACCCCTACCCTCTCACCTCTCACCTCTTACCTCTACCATCACCCTCTGCCTCTCTGTACTCCCCATGTGGCCCGTAGCCTGCGACCGCAGCAACCGTTTGAAGGTGAGCGTCGACGGCGGAACGCCACAGGTCTGCGAGAACGTCTTCAAGGAGTGGGGTCCCAAGTGGAAGATGCAGGTACTGGAGAACCGTAAGGAGTTTGTCCTCACCTTCCCCATTGACAACTCCCGGCAGGAACATGTCGTCACCCTCTCGATAGTTGACCCTGGGCAGATAGTCCAGAAGATTACATACGAGTACAAATAAAAGTAAAAAAGGTAAAACGTATAAATAATTAAAAAAGAATGACAATGATGAAACGATTACTAACTATGTTACTGCTGGCCTTGATGGTCGGGCAGAGTGCTATGGCCCAACAGCGCCGTCCTATTGACAACGATCATCCTTTGTGGCTGGTACACATTGACGTGTGGTTTGCAGCAGACCCGCAGAAGATTATCGACCTGATTCCTGAAGATGTCAGGCCTTACGTATGTATGAACCTCTCGATGTCGTGTGCCTACGACAAGAACAAGAACATCTATACCAGGCCCCGTTCGGCTGTGCGCACTTATAAGTCGTGGGCTTCCGTCTGCCAGAAGAACGGTATGTGGTTTACCTGCCAGCCTGCCAGTGGCGGTCATACGCACATCCAGGACGGCGACTTGGAGACGTTCGAATACTTCTTCAAGCGCTATCCCAACTTCTTAGGCTGGAACTATGCCGAGCAGTTCTGGGGCTTCGAAGAGGCTGGCGACAAGAGTTCGTCGACGACTGCTTCCCGCTGGGCCTTGTTTGCCAACCTGGTGGAGATGTCCCACAAGTACGGCGGTTTCCTGACCGTCAGCTTCTGCGGCAACATCTGGAGCCATCCGCTGAACCCCGTTGGCGAGCTGAAGCGCGAGCCGAAGTTTCTCGAAGC
>CACXAG010000111.1 GCA_902765585.1 uncultured Prevotellaceae bacterium | reverse complement strand
TATTTTGTAACTTTGCGGCATAAATGGCGTGTGACCGCATGGGCTGCCCCCATACGGAGTGGATGAAAACAGAAATAGAAATGAAAAGATTTTTTATCATTTTGGCATTGGCGGCATTGGTATTCGGTGGGTGCCGCAAAGAAGCCGATTATCATCCTTATATCGGCGAAACAGGGGATTTGGCTTACGACAGCTATTCCTCGCAGTTTGACTACATCTGGAAATGCATGAGCACCGGCTATGTGTTCTGGGATGTGGACGAGACGGACTGGTCTACATAGAGCCAGGACAGCTCGAGGTGGAAAGCCGTGATTATTATATTGAGCACAGAAACGATGAGCAAATGAAGCTGGACTCGTTCCTGAACAACATAGAACAACATTACGACATAGCAGTGCATGAAACAGCCTCCGTGGAGATTCCTGTATTAGAGGGTTCCGTCATCTACCATTACTGCTTGATTAACCTCCCCGATGGGCGCAAGATACCCTATCTCTGGCAATCGATGGCAGCTCTTACACCCATTATGAAAGCCCCAGTAAGCGCTGCTTCTAACCTCATAGACCATTGGCTGACCGCCATCGCCAAGACACCACGCGAGCAACTGGCGGGTATCATTCTGGACAACCGTGCCAACAGTGGCGGGTACCAGGATGACATGGAATTACATCTTTCCTCAAAGCCAATACCATCGCGACCTCACAGCTGAGAATATTCCCTATGTCATTCTATGCGACATCAACTCTGTCAGCATGGGCGAGGTGGAAGAGATGTTCATAAGAGAGGTGCTGCCCACCAGCTACATCATTGGCGAGCGGACCTTCGGTGCTACCGGACCGTTGCAGCCTGTGGCCTATATCGACCTGACCTACGGCGGTCCGTTTGGCAACATTAATACGATGCACCATGATGTCTATACTTCGACGTTCGAGGCCTTGATTGGTGGCCAGGTACTGGAGGGCATAGGCTGTGTGCCTGACAAGGAGGTGCTTCGCAAGGTTACGCGGTCATGCGTACGGCGGTATGTATGGCGCTTACTGGATGAAAGCCCGAACAGAAGGGACCACCTTCTGGATGACGGACTATTATGTCTATTTTAACGATTTCAAGGAGAGTCGTGCGTTCAACAGTGAGGACCGACGACTGACCGCAGGAGGCGTTGGTGGATTGGGAGTAAGCTATGCTTTCCCGGATGTATGGAAAAAGGGGGGCGGGCCTGTCATTACCCTCGATGCGTTGTATTACTACGACTTTGTCAGCTATCACAAGGGCTATTCACACCTGAGCGACCCACGTTATCTGAGCACCCTTTCCATCACGTTGGGCGTGGCGTTTTGTTTTTAATCTGTGCCCTTGGTATAGAAAACGACATCTGCATGATAAAAAAACAAAAAGTATTCGTTTATTAATATAATAATGTGTATCTTTGTCGCTCGAAAGCAAATCATAGATTATCATGGCAGCAATAAAAATACTCAGCGTAGACGACGAAGCCCCCATGGAGCTACTGATGAAACAGTACTTCCGTCGCAAGATACGCAACGGCGAATACGAGTTTCTCTTTGCCCACAACGGTCTGGAGGCTCTCGCCATCCTATATAACAACCCCGACATCGAAATCATCCTCAGCGACATCAACATGCCCGAGATGGATGGTCTGGCCCTGTTGGCCAAGGTCAACGAGATGCGCAATCCCGCACTGCGCGTCATCATGGTCAGTGCCTACGGCGACATGCAGAATATCCGCCAAGCGATGAACAACGGTGCTTTCGACTTCGCCACCAAGCCTATCGACATGGACGACCTGGCATGTACCATCGAGAAGGCCATCGAGCAAATCAACTACGTGCACGAGGCCCAGAAAGAGCACTCGCAACTGGAGTCGCTAAAGCGCGACCTGACCACCGCCAGGGAAATCCAGCAGTACATCCTGCCACGCGTATTCCCACCCTTCCCCGAGGACAGCGACAAGCTGGACATCTATGCCCTCATGCATGCCGCCAAGGACGTAGGCGGTGACTTCTACGACTTCTTCCGCATTGACGACGACCACATCGCACTGGTCATGGCCGACGTCTGCGGCAAGGGAATCACCGCTGCCCTGTACATGGCCGTGAGCCGTACGATGATACGTTCGAAGGGTGCCCAATGCCATAGCGCCAGCGAATGCCTGACGGAGTCGAACCGCCTGCTCGCGGCCTACTCCATGGACTGCATGTTCATCACTGTGTTCTATGCCGTCTACAACACCAAGACGGGACTTGTCAGCTACAGCAATGCCGGCCACAACCCACCCCACCTCCTACATGCCAACGGCACTGTGGAGGAGTTGCCAGCACCCAAGAACATCATCCTCGGAGCCTTCGACGGCATCCAATACCAGGAAGACACCTTGCAACTGGAGCAGGGCGACACGCTGGTGATGTTTACCGACGGTGTCACCGAGGCCATGAACCCCGACAACGAGGAGTTTGGCATCGACCGTCTGGACAGCATTCTCGGCAACATGGCCGGCAAGAATTGTCAGGAGATGGTAGAGGCTGTCAAGGCTGGTATTGATGGCTTCGTGGACGGGGCTGAACAGAGTGACGATATCACGATGCTGGCGCTGAAGAGAATTTAGAGGTGAGAAGTGAGAGGTGAGAGGTAAGAAGTAAGAGTAAAAAAATAAGAGCTGGTGAATAGGAAAAACATCATCATAGGGTGTATGGGCGTGCTGCTGCTGTCGTTGGTAGCAGGAGCACTCTACATGCGCCAAAGTCATGGTGAGCGCATCAACGAACTGGAGACCCAGCTGAACGCATTGCGGGAGCAGGCCAAAAAGTCGGCCATAGACCGTCGCGTCAGCAAGCAGATGGAGGAGATAGCTTTCGGACAGCAGACACTCTCTGAAGAACGCAGCCAGGAAGCTATCCGTCAGTCGGAGATAGCCCAGGAGATGACGCAACGCTCCGAGATAGAGCGCCAGAAAGCCCTCGAGGCCCAGAGCATTGCCGAGGTATCAGCCAACGAGGCCATGACCGCCTACCAGATGGCTGAGCGTCAGCGCTTGGAAGCCGATGAGCAGCGGCATCAGGCCGAGCATGCCAAATTGGTGGCCGACACGCTGAACTACATCTCATTAGGACGTACCCTCGGTTCACAGTCGTATGCCATCTACCAGACCGGTGACAAGGAGTTGGGGACTATGCTGGCATACGCCTCCTACCTCTTCACCAACGACTATGGCGGCGACCTTTATAATCCCGCCGTCTTCCAGGCCCTCACCCAGGCCGCAGGCAGCCGTCGCTACTGGAGCATCCACAATGGCAGTATCTCACGCATCGACATCACTGCCAAGACAGGCCGCATGCTCACCGTGAGCACCTATGGCGAAATATTCGAGCACCACATCCAAGGAGGCCAGATGCAGACCACCCGCCTGTTGAGCGACAAGAACTATTGCTTCCGCGACGTCTACGCTGCCAAAAATGGCAAGATATACGCCATCAGCTTTACCGGTCACCTCGTCGTCATCGACGGCAAACACATACAGGTCATCTATCTGGAGCAAGTCGCCAAACCCTTCAGCCTGCAGTATATGAACGACGGCAAGCAGCTGCTGGTCATCGGTGAAAGCAGCATCGCCATGGTAGACACCGCCAGCGACAAGATCATCGGCACACGCCAGCTGAGCTACCACATCGCCAGTACCGGCAGACGCGACTATAAGCCGCTGCTCTTTGACAACCGCGGACGGATGCATCTCGTCAGCACCCTTGACGACATCACCAACGAGAAGGTGCCCGTCAGTGGACAGGTGACCGCCTTTGCCAGTTCGAAGAACGCGCACTTAGCCGCCTACGGCATGTCCGATGGCACTATTTGGTACTCCGATGCCAGCAACAAGATGACAAAGCTGATAGGACACCTCTCGCAGATTACGAAGATGAAATTCAACGGCCGCCACCTCTACTCATCGAGCTACGACGGCAAGCTGCTCTTCTGGATGACCAGCGAGGTGCAGATCAAACCCATCACACTGTTCCAGTCCAACAGCTGGCTGAACGATTTCACCTTCAACAGCGACAAGAACTACATCTGGACGGGTGAACATAACGGCACTGTCAGCGAATACCTGGTATCCCTGCCCATCATTGCCCAGCGCATCCGCCAGAACATCAAGCGTGACTTCACTCAGGAAGAGTGGAACTACTATGTGGGAAAGAGCATCCCTTATCGGAAAGTAAAAGTGAATAGTGAAAAGTGAAAAAATTGCTACCGCTATGATGATGAGAAAACATATTCCCAAGACTATCGCACTGATTGTATTGTTACAACTCTGTGCGGTAGCAAATTTTTCACTTTTCACTATTCCCTCTTCCCTTATTCGGGCGCAGGGTCTTCCCCTGATTCGCAACTATACGGCGACCGAATACAACGGGCACAACCGCAACTACGACATAGAGATAGGTGAGGACGGTACGGTATTCATCGCCAATTTCGAGGGACTGCTCTACTACGACCGTGTACAATGGCACACCATTCACACCCATGAAATCAACCGCGCCACGGTGGTCTTCCGCGACAGCAAGAACAATGTCTGGGTGGGTGGCTACAACTACGTTGCACGGGTGCAGAGTCATCCCAATGGAGAACTGTATCTGCAACAGATAAGCCGCGAAGGACAGTTCAAGGGCGAAGTGATGGAAATATTCGAAGATGACGGAGCGTTAGAATTTGTGGCCAGCGACAACACCATCTATGAGATTGTCACAAAAGAGTCTACCCCTTCCGTTATACCGAAAGAACGTACCAATACCAACTTCCGTATCGGCGTGGAGTCTGAAATCGTGTCGGTGGAGGCGTTGAAGGAGGGTAACAAAAATGCCTTACTTGAAGACATCACCCAGACGGAGGACCTGGATGGCGGATTGAAGGTAAAGGTCAAGAAGAACCATGGCCTCATCATCACCGACGACCATGACCGCACCCTGTATACCCTGACCGAGGCTAATGGCCTCTGCTCCGACCAAGTATCCTATGTCGCCTACGACGGGCATGGCGTGCTGTGGGGAGCCACGGCGCACGGCATCTTCTCCATAGAAATGCCGTCGGTTTACAGCTACCTGTCGCCCAAGGACGGGCTGACAGGCGAGGTGCATTGCATCACGGCCTACAACGGCAAGATATATGTTGGCTGCACCAACGGGCTGTTCTGCGTCACCGCACAACAATGCAAGCGCATTGCGGAGGTCAACAATATCTGTTGGACCATGTGCCACTACCGCAACGAGCTGCTCATTGCCACCTCCAGCGGCATCTATAAGATTGTGCCCAACGGCAGCGTCAGCAGGATGACGTCGAATGCCACCACTGCCATGCTGGTGGACGGTGACAAGATATATGCCGGTGAACCAGACGGCGTATGGCTCTATCAGGCAGGCAAGCGCCAGCAACAGGTGAACGGGCTCCCGCTGGTGACCGAAATCCGCCAAGACGCAAAAGGACAGCTCTGGTTCCAGAATGTTCACGGCGAGACGCTCGGCAAGGATCCCGGCAAGCCACGCGAACCTATCGATGACCTGCCGAGCAGCCTGCTGAAGCCCGTCAGCGGCATCGAGATCATGGCGCAGTATCGGGATAGTGACCAAATATGGATTGGCGGTGATGAAATCCTCGCCGTCATCGATGCCGGCAAGAAAGACCTGGCCAAGGTCGCCATCAGCCATCATATCCGTTTCCGCTCCATCATGATGGGTAACGACAGTGTGCTGTGGGGAGGATACGGCGACATGCCCCAGGAATTGCCGAAACTGGGCAGCAAAGAAGGACAGCTGCACTTCTACTATGCCCTGGACTATGCACCGCTCTCCGGCAAGACGCTGTATCGCTATAAGCTGAATGACACCAAGTGGAGTGCATGGAGCGAGAAGCAGGACGTAGAATTCCTGAACCTGTCCTACGGGTCGTTTACCCTCAGCATACAGGCCCAGCTGGCCAATGGCGAGCTGTCAGAGGTTGCTTCCATCGACTTCAGCATCGCCTATCCCCTGCTGATGCGGTGGTATATGGTGGTGCTCTACCTCATCGCCTTCGTCTACATCATCTATCTGCTGTTCCGCTACCGTCTGAAGCGACTGGAGAAGGACAAGATGAAGCTGGAGCACATCATTGAAGAGCGTACCAAGGAGGTGGTCAAGCAGAAGGACGAGATTGAGGAGAAGTCAAAAAGTCTGGAACAGGCCCTGGACGACCTCCACAAGGCCCAGCATAAGCTTATTCGCCAGGAGAAGATGGCATCGGTAGGTAAGCTGACCGAGGGACTCATCGACCGCATCCTGAACCCGATGAACTATATCATCAACTTCTCCAAGATGTCGAACGACCTGTTGAAAGACCTCAAGGAGAACATCGACCACAACAAGGACACCATCAACGAGGACGACTACGAGGACACGCAGGACGTGCTCAACATGCTGAGCCAGAACCTGGAATCCGTCAACCAATACGGTCAGAACACCACCCGGACGCTGAAGGCTATGGAGGAGATGCTGAAAGACCGCACTGGAGGCTTTGTGGACATGGACCTGCTGCCCGTGCTGCAGAAGAACAAGGACATGGTCGACAACTACTACACCAAGGAGAAGACGCAGTATCACATCGAGACCACCTTCGAGTTGCCAGACGTTGCCCTGCCCCTCTACGGCAATCCCGACATGCTCAGCAAGACCATGATGAGCCTGTTGGGCAATGCCGTCTATGCCGTCGTGAAGAAAGCCCAGCAGTCCACACATGATACGGCCTATCAGCCCAAGGTATCGCTGACTGCCACCATCGGCGAGGGGCAGTATATCCTGAAGATACGCGATAACGGTATTGGCATCGAGGAGAAGATTCTCAGCAAGATTTTCGACCCGTTCTTCACGACCAAGACTACTGGCGAGGCGGCAGGAGTAGGACTCTATTTAAGCCGTGAGATTATACAGAACCACAATGGTGACATCGGTGTCGTTTCCGTCAAAGGTGAATATACCGAGTTTACCATAACGCTCCCCTGCGGCCTTCGGCCTAAATAATAAAGAATAAATAATAAAGAATAAATAATAAACTCCACAAATAAATAAATAATAAACTGATGCAGGACGCTATGCAAAGAATTATAAGGAATACGACAGCGGGAATAACACGTCCCGCAGTGGCTTTATTATTTATTATTTTTTATTTTTTATTTAGCGTAAGCGCAAGGGCGCAGGACGACACCAAGTGGCGCGATGTTTACACCCAAGCCGAGAGCGACTACCAGATAGGGCGCATAGAACAGGCCCGCGACGTCCTCTTGAAGAACCTCAACAGTTTCCAGGGGAACCTGCGCCAGAATGCCCTACGACTCATCGCCCTCAGCTATCTGGCCCGTTTCGACATAGAACAGACGGAGCACTATGTGGCAGAGATGCTGGAGCTGAATCCATACTACAGTCCCTCGTCCAACGACCCTGCCACCTTTGCTGACATCGTCAACAACATCAAGGCCGGCAAGACCGCTACCATCACCACAGCCTCCAGCCAGGCCGAGAGTCTGGCCGAGGTGCCTGTGCCAACCACGCTCATCACCGCCGAGATGATACACAACAGCGGGGGACGCAACTTGCGCGAGGTGCTGGCGGCATACGTGCCAGGCATGAACATCATCGACTGCAACGACGACATCAACATTGCCATGCGCGGCATCTATAGCACCGGACAGGAGAAGATACTAATCATGCTCAACGGACATCGCATGAACAGCTACTTCACCAATGCCGCTGCACCCGACTTCAGCATCTCCTTAGAGAAAGTGAAACAGATAGAAGTGCTGCGAGGTCCGGCATCGTCGCTCTACGGCGGTGTGGCCCTGACAGCCGTCGTCAACATCATCACCAAGCAGGGCGGTGACGTAGACGGACTGGAGGCGAAGGTTGGCGCAGGCAACTACGGTCAGATCAAGGCTGAAGGCGTCTTCGGCAAACGCTACTTCGACCTGGACCTGCTTGTCTGGGGCAGCATCTATCGCAACAGTGGCGAGAAGCGCGCCGTGCCTGAAGAGCGCCGTGCCGAGAGTCCCCTGCCCATGCCCGTGGACGACATCGTCATCGGCCGCATTGGCAGCAATCCCTCCTACGACCTCGGTCTACAGCTGGGCTGGAAAGGTTTCCAGCTGCTCTACGACACCCACTTCTCGCAAGTCGTGGCCCCCTAGCCTCCACGTTAGGCATGTCGTACGACCACGACCGCTATTGCACCCACAACGCCATTGATCCCAGTTTTGCCACCTATTCCACCCATGCCGAGCTGAACTACAGCCACCAGACAGGCCACCTCAACCTGAAGTATGCCATCACCTACGACAGGTCCAACATGACGCAGTATCAGGCCATCAGTGATGCCGCCATGCCTACGTTAGGCACTGCCTTAGGACTGCCCACCACCGTCGACAGCGTTTTCAGGAAGTTTGGAGGCATAGCCCGCTACATTAACGGACAGGAGATGGATTATGGCGTGCAGGCGAAGGGCGGCTACAGCTACAACGTAGGCAGCAGCCACAAGGGCGTGCTCTCCTTTGGCGCGGAGTACAACCGGTTTGAGTTGACCGACATACGCTACCAGATAGGCTACGACTTTGAACAGACCTTCAACGAGCACCCCGTGATGCGCCGTGTCGGCAAGGGCAGTGAGAACAGCGGCGACATCTACCTGCAGCTGAAGCACCAGTGGCAGTCGCTCATCCTCAATGCCGGTCTGCGCTACGACTACAAGCTGCGCACCGACGACTCCGAGGTCAACGAGTTCTCTCCACGCATAGCCCTCATCCTGCTGCAGCCCAAGTGGAACGTCAAGCTCAGCTACAGCAAAGCCTTTGTGGACGCACCCTATTTCTACCGCAAGGCAAACCTGATGGTCAAAGCGCTGCAGGGCACCACGGGAGACTTTGCCCAGAAGGTGCTGCCCGAACGCATACACTCCTTCCAGCTGTCATTCGCTGGCAATGGCTGGGTGAAAGGGCTCGACTTCGAGCTGAATGGCTTCTACAACCGTGCTGAAGACCTTATCATGACGCACATCATGGACTACAAGAACGCCAGTAAGAACAAGACGGTCGGAGCAGAATTCACGGCCAGTTACCAATTACCCCGTTTCTCTACCCACTTCAATCTCACCTGGACGCACACCTTCAAATCGAACCTGATGGGTATTGACATGGGAGAACAGCTGAACAAATATTTCGATACCGACATCAACGCCAACAACAACACCCCCGTCATCATGTCGAATCTCGTTGTCGGATGGAAGGTCACAAACCAGCTGAAACTACATACACACATCCTCTTTGAGGGTAAGCAGACGTCCTATAACACCGACCTCGTCTATCTGATACGCACCGTCGGTGGCATTGCCGCCTATCAGCAATATGCTGCAGCGGGAATGGAAAGAGAAGCTGCTGCTGCCATGCAGGAAACCATCGGCTACGTCAGCCAGATTATCATGCACAAGGAAATGCCTGCCCGCGCCATTCTCAACCTTGGAGCCGACTACCAGTTAGGCCCCATCAACCTCGAACTCAACATCAATAACCTCCTGAACACCCGCTATTACCGCAGCGGCATGAACGCGCCACTCATCCCACAACAGGGACGCTGGTTCCTCGCCAGCATCGGTATCAAGATATAAAACTACCAGCTGGTCGTAAGAAACAGGGGAACTGTCGCGAAAAACATGTGCGAACCATGTTAAAAATTGCAAAACAAGAAGGCGTCTCACATTAAATGACTACCTTTGCAACGATTTCGAAATAGACAAACTAAAATTTGCGCAACATGACCAAGAAGTATTTGAAAATTAGTATGGCCTTATTGGCATTGTGTATGACGGTCGCCGGATGTAAGGATGACTCCTATACGCAGGCCGATGCCAACGAGCATGCTGAGCAGGTGCTGGGTGTGCCCATCAGCAGTTCGCAGGACTGGAACATGACGACACGTCTGACGGCGAGCATCACGGTCAATCTGGGCTTAGACCAGAAGTACACGGTTGTCGTCTACGATGAGAACCCCCTGTTTAACGAAAATGCTACCATCTATGCCAAGCAGTCTGCTGAGGAAGGCAAGAACACCGTGTTCAACTTCTCCATCCCCTCTGCCATCACACAGCTTTATATTGCCGCCTACGACAGCAAGCTACGCAGCGTGGTACAGAGTGCCAGCGTATCAGGCAACGTGCTGAAGGTTTATTTCGGGGGAACGGAAGCAGCTGCCTCACGCCGCGCCATAGAGTCGGACTACACGGAATCGTATGCCAGGTCGTTCAACGACTACCTGAACCCGACGAAAGGCCGCGACATCTGGGGTAACGAATGGAACTTGAACACGACACAGGTCTCCGTAGCCGATATGCCCTCCTATCCTATACTGACTGACGACATTATTGTAAACCATACAAACAACGGCAACCGCACGCTTACTGATCCCGTGTATAAATGGTCAGAAGATAGAGGCAATTACACAGAGTATGCCGGTGGTGGTGACGGCAAACATTTCTATATACCGAATGGCGTGGAAGTCACTGAGGTGTTCCACGTGAACGGCACATACGGCGTTATCAACGACGTTGTCATCTACGTAGATGGAACACTGCACCTGAACGGTAACACGCTGAACGGTCCGACAATCGTTGTTGGCGGCGGTACGGTCATCATTGACGGCAAAACCGACATGAGCAACACAGGCCGTTTCGTCGTGATGGGCAGTGGACGGATTACTGGTGCCAAAGGCGTCGTCTATAACGTCAACAACGGTGGTATCTGCTACAATGCCGGCAACATAGAATTCGACGGCGAGCTAAACGTCAACGGCTCCGACATCTACAACAACGGTAGTATCAAGGTGGACGTGCTGCGCAATACCGCTGGCGGATTCTTCACCAATTTCGGCACAACCCTGGCCCGCACCAACATCATGGCTGGTGACTCGTACAACAGCATCGTCATCAATGGCTGTCACATGAAGTACACTGAAGATGCCGGCATCGGCACCCTGATTATGCTGGACAACAGCCGTCTGGACGTTGGCGGTATAGCCGAGTTCAACCAGGCCACGCAGACGCTCTACAACAACAGCGTCATCAATACTGGCATCTTGTACGTCAACAGCACAACGTTTATGGGCACCGACAATCCTCAGGACAATGCCATCATCAAAACCGGCAAGATCTATTTCGCCGGTGACATCTGCATCAATCAGAACAAAAACGACCATTACCAGACCGAATATAAGGGCAAGACAGAAACATGGGTATATCGCAAGATTGACGGCAAAGGAACCATCTATTTGGACTGGGACGATACCCAGACATACACCAAGGAAGGCGTCCAGATTACTGACGACAACTGCTACACGATGCTGAGCGTCATGAGAGCATCCAACTACAACTACATCAGCGAGCAGACGTCGGCCATCAGGATTCCTGAAGGCGAGTGTACAGGTGCCGGCTATAACCCTGAAGGCAGTGGCAGCCAGAAAATCACTGGCACAAACGCCGTATGGAGCTATGCTTTCGAGGACTCGTGGATGGCCGACTACGACATGAACGACGTCGTATTGAAAGTGCAAGAGGACGGTAGCGACCTGCAGATTACCCTCTGCTGCACAGGTGCTGCCTACAGCCTCTACGTCTATTACAATTCCACTCCGCTCTTTGGCGGCAGGGAGGTACACAAGGTATTGGGTGCAGAGGGCAAGTTCATCAATACTGGCGACACCTCTAACGAGAAGTTTGCCGAAAGGGAGCCCGTGACTATAACCATCGCCAAGCCCGACAACTTTGACCCATATAACTTTGACATCTGGGTGAAGTCGCCTGAGAAGGACATCCATTTGGCAGAACAAGGCCAAGACCCGCATGCCATCATGATTCCTGGTGACTGGAAGTGGCCCTTGGAGTGGACGCCCATTACGGAAGCTTACTCAGACTTCGTGGGCTTTGCTGCCGATGCGTCACACAACACCAATACAGACTGGTACACAAACTGTGACGAATCCAAGGTATATCAATAATTACATTCAAATACTTCAAAGATGATGAAGGGAGAGGTCTGCGTGATGCAGGTCTCTCCCCTTTTTCTTTTGTGTCGCAAGCCTAGTAGCGCTTCCAGAGCATGGTAGTTTAGTAAAGCAGCTGTTCTCGGGTGACGTGCAGATACCAGTCGTGGTTGGTCAGGTGGTTCTTCAACCAGTCGGCAAACTGCTCGTAGGGACCGAAGGTGGCATCAATCTCCTCCTGATAGGTACACATGGAGATACCTTCTAACGGATAGCGGAAGTCACTCTTCGGAATAATCATTGCCCAGCTGACGTGGTTGTCGTAGGCCTCCTTATCGGTAAAGCAGTCCCAGAGCACACCAGTAAACTTATAAGGATAGGTATGTATCTCCCAAGTGCCTGCATCCATAGCCTCGTCAATCTTCGCATTGTTGATGATAAAGGGATCGATGCGGTCAAAGGTGATGCCGCGTGCCGTCTCACGCGTCTTGCAGTTAATACGGAACGTCCTGACCACAGGCTCAGCCTCAGCACTAAGGTTTTCCACCGGTACATGAGAGGTGTTATACTTGATGCCTGGAATCTGTCCCATATCATTTCGTTTCTTACCGAAAACCCAGTGGACGTTCTCAAACAGGTTGATGACAGCCTCGCCATTGCGTCCTCGGATGAGTGTGCCACTTTGTTTTATTAAGGTACGCGGGAAAGGATAGCCTGCATCCATAGGCTCGTCTTCCATCATTTCGACACTCACCAGGTCGTCGTACTTGACGCCACCCAGATGGATGGCTGCGGCGTAAGAGTTGGCCGTGCCTGCTGCTGCCAACGATACCGTCAGCAACACATCCGTGGAAATATTCGTATAGCTCTTGGTCACGCGCAGCACCATGTCGTTGTAGTCGAAGTCGTCAGGAATGGGGAAAGTAGACTCATATATATAGGTAAAGGTCTGCGGAACAGGAGGGTAAATAACTACTGACTTCTGTAGCGACTGCCGGGTTATCTCCATTTCCTTGTAGAAGCCATAAGGGTAAGGTACAACGCCAAGATAAGTACCATCCTCAGCGAGTGCCGCCAGATACAGCATATTAGTAGTGATAGGTACGGTGAATGTCATTCCCGCCTCATTACCATAGCACACGGCATCAGCAGCAATCTCAGCGCCAGCATGGTCATAAGGATTTAAGGTCAGTATCTGCACACGGTATATGGCGGCATCGGGAGTCTTTACCCTCAACGTATCATTCTTGGTCAGACACCAGTCGTGATTCGGGTCTGCATTGTCAATCATAAACTGACCCTCGACGAACTCGTCGTACTTCTCTTGGTCAAACAACTCCTTGCTGCACGATGTCAACGACAGGACAACAAGAAGCAGAGCGAGGAAATAAAAGTTCTTGTTCATTGTACAATATTTGTATTTTGGGCGTAAAATTACGCTTTTTTGCTGACAAGTAGGCCTTTTAATCAAAAAGTATGAGTCTCTTTTTAATTTATTAACATAATTCTCGCTTATTTTATCGATATTATATTTATCTTTGCACCCAAATTGAAATCTGAAAGAATAATCAAACCAAATATTAACTTAAAAAAATTCTAAAAATCGTATGAAAAAGTATTTGATGATTGCCATTGCAGCTCTTGCCGTTGCAAGCTGCTCGAAGAGTGACGACGTGTACGATGAGACCCGTAACAAGGTGACTGACGACTACAATGCCGCTTTTCTCCGCTATGTTGGTGGACACATCGACTCCAACCAGGACTGGGGCTTTGGCTCTGGTGCTACCAGAGGTACTCTTTTCACTCGTGCTGCCCAGCCAGCCACTCCCTCTTTCCGCGACACGAACCCCATCGTGAAGCCCACTGTTCCCTCTGCATACCAGAACAGCGTTCCTGCTGATGCCAAGTATGCTAGGGACTATGAGAACTACCAGAAGGGCGATGTCATCTACATCAACACAGAGTATCAGCGATTGAACCAGCCGCAGAACACTGAGGATTTGACTATCTACGTAGATGGTAATGTTACTTTCTGCGGTGCAACTAACCAGGGTGGCAACGGTACTGCATTCTGCGTAACTGAGAACTCGACCCTGACACTGGGTGCTGTCAGCAACAACCTGATAGTCTATCTGGCTCCGGGTGCCACGCTCGACATCAGAAAAGGAAAAACAGAGAATGTTACAAACTGGTGGCCATATGAATCGGAGATTGTTGATAATGGCAACAACAGCTTCTCGTTCCAGAATGCAAATGCCGCTATCTACCTGAGCGCTGGCAGTAAGGTGAAGGCCACTGACCTGACTCTCATCGCCGGTGCCAAGCTGCTGAATAACGGTGGTTCCATTGAGGCAAGCAACCTGACATTGGACCAGCAGGCTACCCTTTGGAACGAAGGCTCCATCAAGGTTGCCAACACCCTGACACTGACTAACACGTCTTCTGCACTTTACAATAAGGAAGGCAAGAAGATTGAGACTGTTAACCTCGACCTGATCAACAACGACGCACTGCTCTTCAACGATGGTATCGTGGAGGCTACTGGTGACATCGTGCTGCACAACACCCATGCTGAGATTGTCAACTATGGCACGCTGAGCGGTGCTTCTTTCTCGTCGGCTGCCGGCGGTAAGATGCACAACGAAGGTACTGGTGTCGTTAACATCACGGGCAAGACAGACCTGACCAACTCCAACAGCACATGGATGAACGACGGCCAGTGGACTTGCGGAAGCTTCGATGTTGACAACTACTCTGATACCAATATCAACAACTGCCGACTGACAGTCAATGGCAACTTCCACCTGAACAGAGGTACTTTCGTACTGAGCGCCAATTCTGGTGTTGTATGTAACTCCTTCACTTGGGAGGATACCTCTGACTTCTATCTGGGCAGCAACTCTGTACTGAAAATTAAGGGTGATTTGCTGACTCAGAATGCCAACAGCGGTTATGGTTTCCGTGGCATCGGTACCGAATACGCTGTTATTCAGGCAGCACGCATTTACCATGAGGGCAACGAGCAGTTCCGCATGTCGTACTATGGAAAGCTGCTGGTGGCTACACAAAACCACTTCGACCAGTGGTACAAGGATGCCCCCAACACCAACCAGCCCGCCTACTGGTATGAGTCTTCTGTGAAGTTCACAAAGGATGGTCAGAACATCGCAACCATTCCTGAAACCGATTGTAATCCAGGCTACGAGGGCTCAGACGACGGCGGCGATGATTCTGGTGCAGACATCCGCATCATGGTTGAGGACCTGAGCGCTGCCGAGGATGGTGACTTCGACTTCAACGACGTTGTCTTCGACGTGAAGTTCACCAGCGATACCGAAGCTGACGTAACTATTCTGTGTGCCGGTGGTACACTGCCTCTGACCGTTGCAGGACAAGAGGTTCACGGACTGTTCGGAGTAAGTACCAACACTATGGTTAACACCAACGCTGCTGCCATTGCCCAGAGAGCTAACGAGGCTGCCGGTAAGACACTCTACGCTGCTGTAGACGGCAAGGCATCCGTGAAAATTCATGTTACAGGCATTGATAAGGAAAACTATGGTAATGACATTGCTGTCAAAGTGAAGAAGGGTGAGACGTGGTATGACATTGAGGCCAAGAAGGGTGAGCCTGCTGCTAAGTTCGGTTGTGACAAAAAGGTTAACTTTGTCAACGAGCAGGTTTCGTTCAAGGCCGTTTACGACAAGTTCACTGGCTGGGTTCAGAACAGAAATGTCCAGTGGTATTAATCTGACATCAAATACTTGAATTATATTATATGAGAAGAGGGCGGTTGCGCGATGCAACCGCTCTTTTTTTTGCCGTCTGTCATATTATTTAAAAGTTCCCGTAAAAAAAGTTGTTTTA
>CACXAG010000110.1 GCA_902765585.1 uncultured Prevotellaceae bacterium | reverse complement strand
TGGATGGTATCAACTCGGATATTCCTGTCGTGTTACGTATTAACAAAGAAAACCTGTTTACTCATGAGCCAGAAATCTCTGAGGCATTAGGAAAGGTTTCGAGACTGAATATTGTTCTGACTGATGTGGAGTCATTTACAGAGGAAGATTTTGCTCATTATAAGTTTCTGCTTGGAAAACTATTAACCACGTTGGAGCAATTGTATGTTGATGGGAAAACGCCGCAACTGAATTTACTAACAGACCGCATGATGCTCAAGCAGATGAACAATTGCGGTGCGGGCGATACGACAATCACACTGGCACCTAACGGAAAGTTCTATATCTGCCCTGCTTTCTATTATGAAGACGAGGCTGACAGCATAGGTGTCTTGGAACATGGACTTGACATCAAGAACAAACAACTATATCGGCTTGACCATGCGCCGATTTGCCGCCATTGCGATGCGTGGCAATGCAAACGATGTGTTTGGCTGAACCGCAAAACAACGCTGGAAGTGAACACACCCTCGCATGAACAATGTGTGTTGGCACACTTGGAACGAAACGCAAGCCGCGACTTGCTGAATAACATACGCAAGCACGGGACTTTCCTTCCTGAACAGGAAGAAATCAAGGAAATAGATTATTTGGACCCCTTTGATAATAGAGACGAATGGCAATGAAGAAACAGGTAGGGCAAGTGACACCCGAAGAGCGTACAGAGATTCAGACACTCTTTGAACGTCGCAACGGATTGAATGAACTGGCAAAGATTCTGACCGCAGACAATGCTGAGTTGTACGAGAAACTGGTGAAGGATTTAGGCGAGACTGGCACCAAGTTCCAAAACTGGTGGGACCGTATGGCCCAGAAATACCAGTGGGAATCGGCTGATGGTGGCAACTGGGAGATAAACTTTGAAACTTGTGAAATATACCTTGTAGCATAATGGCATCACAATTGTTATTTATTGGCACAACCGAACTGCTGCTAATAGGTGGTCTTGCCTTATTGCTTTTTGGCGGTAAGAAACTGCCAGAAATGATGAAAGGTCTGGGGCAAGGCGTTCAGAGTTTCAAAAAAGGGATGAAAGAGCCTTTGGAAGAGGAAATTGAAGAAGCAGAGTCACAGCAAGAGGATGTCGAAGAAGAAAAGAAAGACAAACCAACAGATAACGACAGGCGATAAAGGCTCAGAACACGACGAGGCACTAATGACTACAGGCGGGCACCTTGAGGTGCTCCGCCAAATGCTTTTCCGTATCCTTGGTGTAGCGGGAACTATTGCCGTAGTGATTTTCTGCATAAAGGACACTACATGGCGACTATTGCTTGCGCCCAGCGAGTGGGACTTCTGCACCTATCGCTGGATAGAATCAGCTATGCAAGCCATTGGCATTGACTTTCATTTCGACGAGTTCCACGTCAATCTGATTGCTACCGACCTATCGAGCCAGTTCATGACGCATATCACCACGGCAGTATATCTTGGCGTATTAGGGGCCTCACCTTATATACTATATGAGCTGTTCCGCTTCATATCTCCCGCACTCTATGAGAATGAGCGGCGGTATTCAGTACAGGTAGCGGGTATTATCTATGTACTATTTATCCTCGGTGTACTGATGTCATATTATGTGCTGTTTCCGATTTCCTTCCGTTTCCTTGGCACCTATAGCGTATCAGCAAGGGTAGTGAGCAACATTACGCTCGATTCTTACATTTCTACCTTTGTATCGTTGACATTGGTCATGGGTGTAGTGTTCCAACTTCCCGTCATTGCTTTCTTTCTCGGCAAGATGGGCGTGGTCACTTCCGACATGCTTTCCCAATACCGTAAGCATTCCTTCCTCGTCATTATGCTTGTAGCCGCCATCATTACCCCGCCAGACTTAATGACGCTGATACTCGTCACCATCCCACTTTATCTGCTTTATGAAGTCAGCATTAGAGTTGTAAAATGGGTAGAATAGAAAAGTATATCGCTCATCAAGGTCATATGGTGACTAGCATTTCACGTTTAACAGGAAAGCTTGTACGATGCAAGTTGGAAATAGGGGGGAGACAGTAAGAGCGTCTATATGCAACATGGAAAGAGTGCCTCGATAACAGAAAGCGAGTGCCGTATTCTCAAGCGTTCGGTTGTGCCCAAACAAGTGTTCGACTACAGGCACACAACCTGATGCCTGTAGCCGAATTCAACGAGAGAACATTTTGGGCATCATTTGCTTTTCTGCATCCTCAAAATATGAAAGACTCATCAATGCCCTAAATACACTATGCTCTGGATACTTTTCTTGATAAAAGCCCAATATCTCATCTAAAGAATAATGTTGCAAAAGGAAATAAATATCTACGAAATCCTTTCTTGTGCCTCGACCTTCTATTGCATTAACTTTCATTGCTGCAATATCCTTAGGAGAAGCTAAGCGCAAGCCATCTTCAGTAATAGCCTCAGTTAACCACTGATAACGAGAATAGTCCACGAAATCTATCTTCACTTTATCCAAATCATATATTCTGATGGACTTGGTCTCTTTAAGTACGCTAACATGGCCTATTGTTTCCAAACATTCTCGAATAGAAAGAGGGTCATCGTCAATAGTTCCAAAGAAATCCAAATCAATAGAATTGCGATGACCGTACTGCAAAGCAAGCGACGTGCCTCCAACAAGCCGCGTACCTGTTAATGACGGCTCAGCCATCAACTTTTTCAGTAATTCCAGGGTGTGGGATTCAACTGTCTGGTATGATAACATCGATACTCTTCAGGTTTGGTGTGGGAGATAGCACAGATATAAGAAAGACATACAGGATCGAGCGTGCGCAACTGCTTACATTCATCAACTATTTTTTGTAATCCATAATAAGAACGCAGTAGCCTCCAATCGTCCATGTTGCCATATTCAAGTACACGCTGAATGAAATGGGCTGGATACTTATCCATATCCGCCTCATTCATGTCAATATCCCAAAAAAGGACAGATGACAATTTTTCCATGCACTCTTTACTACTCATATCTTGGCGCAAAGATACTACATTTTATCGAATTAGAATACGAAAAAGCCATTTTTTTGCTTTATCGTCCCTAAATATCTATCATGCGATAATGGCCGCTGAGGTGCATGAAGGCAAAGAGGCGGAGCAATCCGTCATAGTAGGCATCGAAATAGCCGTCCTCAAAGGGTTCGTGGCGTGCCTTCCAAAGGGCGTCGACGAACTCTTTCCTTTTGGCGTGCTGGCAGAGGATAGATGCGGCAGCCAGCGTACTGACGAGTCCTATGCTATGACGCAGTTTGCGGAAGCCGCCAGCCTGCAGTATCTCATCGCCCTCGGGCAGCGAGCCGTCGACACGATACTGGTCGACGAAAGTGTCGATACCCTGACTATAGAAAAAGTCCTGAATGGTTTCGCCATATTGGCGCTGCCAGAGACTGTCCGTACCGTTCCACTCATAGTCGAGAGTGATGTTCATGGGCACGCGCCAGGAGTCATAACGGAAATTCGACCCTCCATTGCGGCGGGGAGCGGCTTGCTGTTGCTGTGGTCTTCCTGGGAATCGGGGCATCTGCAATTCGGATCCGTCGTAGTTGCACATATCCGGATTGAGACCCGTCTTTTCGTTGATGGCCTTATGCAGGAATGCACGGCTTTTCTCTGCACAATCCAGCCAATAGGCTGAGCGTCCGTCGTCAGCAGGTCGTGGAGCAGGCGTGTACTCCTTAGGCTGTATGCAGTTCAGAATATGCTGTGCCTCAGCCTTGTAGTTGATGCCTGTCTGGTCGCCCCACAGGTTAGAGGCAAACAGCAATGCCGTGATGAAATACAGCTCGCCATCGCTGGCAGCTCCCTCCGCATTGTGCGTACCATCGGTCTTACAACTCCAGGCGAAATAGCCTTCACGCGGTCCTTCCTGATGCTGCATGTATTTCTTGCTCCAGCGCCACAGACGGTCGAAGATGTCCTTCTCGCCCATCTGCACGGCAATCATCATACCGTACGACATACCCTCGGTGCGAGCATCGTGGTTCTTGATGTCAGAGACGTAGCCTAACGTGTCGCCAACCTCAAAATAGACCTTGTTGGCCCCACGAAAAACATCGTTGAATACTTCCTTCAACTTGGCATCGACCTCAGCAGGCTGATAGCCCATTTCAACGAATACGTTTCGGACATTACCTGCCTGGACAGGAATACTTGCTGCTGCTGTCAACAACAGCACGAAAAGAATCTTTGACGCTTTCTTTACCATCTTCATAAGCTTATTGTTTTGTGTTGATATACAAGAGGTTAGTCTACTATTTGCCGCTGACGATACGCTTGATGTCGCTGAGCTTGTTGAGGGCCTCAAGGGGCGTGAGGTTGTTGACGTCGAGCCCCAGGATTTCATCACGCACCTGACAGAGCACGGGGTCGTCCAGCTTGAAGAACGAGAGCTGCATGCCCTCGCGGCTCTGGGCTATCTCGGCTGTCGGCTTACCGGCACTGCCCACCTGGGCATTCTCGCTCTCCAGCTGCTTCAGGATGACGTTGGCACGCTTGACGATGCTCTTGGGCATGCCTGAGATTTCTGCCACATGGATACCAAACGAGTGCTCAGAGCCGCCTTTCTCCAACTTGCGAAGGAAGATAACCTTGCCCTCGACCTCCTTGACGGAGACGTTATAGTTCCTGATGCGATTGAAGTGCTTCTCCATCTCGTTCAGCTCGTGGTAGTGGGTGGCAAAGAGCGTACGGGCCTGTGCCTTGGGCTGCTCGTGCAGGTATTCGACGATAGCCCAAGCGATGGAGATGCCGTCATAGGTGGAAGTGCCGCGACCCAGCTCGTCGAAGAGCACCAGCGAGCGCGGCGTCACATTATTCAAGATGTTAGAAGCCTCCGTCATCTCCACCATGAACGTCGACTCACCCAGCGAGATATTGTCACTGGCACCCACACGGGTAAAAATCTTGTCCACCAGTCCGATGCGGGCACTCTCGGCAGGCACAAAGGAACCTATCTGGGCCAGCAGCGTGATGAGAGCCGTCTGGCGCAGCAGGGCCGACTTACCAGCCATATTTGGACCCGTAATGATGATAATCTGCTGATGCTCAGCGTCTAACAGGACGTCGTTGGGCACGTAGCGCTCGCCGATGGGCAGCTGCGTCTCGATGACAGGATGGCGTCCTTGACGGATGTCTATGACGTTGGACGAGTCGATGACGGGGCGCACATAGTGGTTCTCTTCGGCGGTCTTGGCAGCAGACAGCAGACAGTCGAGGTGGGCGATGACGTTGGCGTCTTGCTGCACCTGGGGAATGAACTCCTGGGCGCCCGTCACGAGTTCGTTGAAGAGCTGGGCCTCGAGTGACAGAATCTTGTCCTCAGCACCTAAGATCTTCTCTTCGTACTCCTTCAGCTCCTGCGTGATGTAACGCTCGGCCTGTGCCACCGTCTGCTTGCGCACCCACTCATGAGGCACCTTGTCCCTATAGGTGTTGCGCACCTCCAAGTAGTAGCCGAAAATATTATTATAGCCTATCTTCAGCGAGGCGATGCCCGTCTGTTGAGCCTCACGCTCCTGGATTTGCAGGAGATAGTCCTTGCTCGAATAGGCGATGTGACGCAACTCGTCGAGCTCGTTGCTGACGCCGTCGCAGATGACGCCACCCTTGGCCAACTGCTGTGGCGGGTCGTTCTGGATTTCGCGGCTGATGCGCTCGCGGAGGGCTTCGCAGAGGTTCAGGCGCTCCCCTACCCTCTTCAGGCTCTCGCTCTCCGACTCCTGACAGGCTTCCTTGATGGGGGCGATGGCTTGCAAGGCCTTGCGCAACTGGATCATCTCGCGGGGTGACACACGTCCTGTAGCCACCTTCGACACGATGCGCTCCAGGTCGCCAATGAACTGCAGCTGGTCGTCGATGGTCTGACGGAAGTCAGGATGACGGAAGAAGTAGTCGACGATGTCGAGGCGCTCGTTGATGGGCTTTTCGTCCTTCAGTGGGAACACGAGCCAGCGGCGCAGCAGGCGTCCACCCATGGGGCTGACGGTATGGTCGATGACGTCAAGCAGGCTCTTGCCTCCCTCCTGCATAGTACCGACCAGTTCCAAGGAGCGTACCGTAAACTTGTCGAGACGCACATAGCGTTCTACTTCTATCCGAGAGAGCGTCGTGATATGCGCTATCTGGGTGTGCAGCGTCTGCTCTAAGTATTGCAGGATGGCTCCAGCGGCAATGATGCCACTCTTCAGATGGTCGACGCCGAAGCCCTTGAGTGACTTCACATTGAAGTGCTTGTAGAGTTTCTGGTGGGCGTTCTGTTCTGTGAAGACCCATTCGTCCATCTGGTAGGTGCAGAGACGCACGCCGAAGTATTGCTCAAAATCCTTGCGACGCTCGCGGTCGTGGAGTATCTCCTTGGGCTGAAAGCTGCCAATGAGCTTTTCCACATAGTCGTAAGTTCCCTCGCCCGTCAGGAACTCGCCCGTGGAGATGTCGAGGAAGGCCACACCACAGGCAGCCTTGCCAAAGTGGACGGCACAAAGGAAATTGTTCTCTTTGTAGTTGAGGACGGTATCCTGCATGGCCACACCAGGTGTCACCAACTCAGTAACGCCACGCTTGACCAGTTTCTTGGCCAGTTTGGGATCTTCCAGCTGGTCGCAGATGGCCACGCGCTTGCCGGCACGGATGAGTTTGGGCAGATAGGTGTCAAGGGCGTGATGAGGGAAACCCGCCATCTCGTCACCCTTGTTATAGCCGTTATTTCTGTGTGTCAGCGTGATGCCTAATATCTGGGCAGCGATGACAGCATCCTCGCAATAGGTTTCGTAGAAGTCGCCACAACGAAACAAAAGAACGGCTTCAGGGAACTTCGCCTTGAAGTCGAAAAACTGTTTCATCATAGGAGTCAATTCCTTACCATCTTTCTTTGCCATTTTGTTTTCGTTACCAGTGATAGACTGCAAAGTTACAAAGAATTCTTGTTATTGCAAGCAAATATCGAGATTTTTTGCTTATTTCAAAAAAAATGCTTACCTTTGCGATTTGGAAACCTATAAAACTTCAAGATATGAAAACTAACAAACTTATTTCTAGAATGGCAGCAGTACTGTCGCTGCTGGTGTTTACAACCAATTCATTCGCTCAGGAGCAGGAATGGAAGGAATACTACAAGGCTGCCAACGGCAAGTCGGGAGCTGCGTTGAAGACTGCTTTTGCAGGGATTATCTATGACCGCGATGAAGGCGGTAGCTCGAAGACTGCCTACAATGCTCTATGGACACACTTCCGAACGACTGATGCGCTTCCAAACGGAAAAGTTTGGGACATGTACTCGAATAAACGAGAAATGACTTTTGGCACCGATCAGGCTGGTAATTATAAAGTTGAAGGAGATGTGTATAATCGTGAGCATTCGATGCCTAAAAGTTGGTTTGGTGGTGAGGTAATGCCTATGTATGCCGACCTATTTCACATGTATCCCACTGATGGTTATGTCAACAATAAACGAAGCAACCATCCCTTTGGCGAGACGAACGGAGAATCCTATAAGTCAGCCAACAATTTCAGCAAGCTGGGCAAATGTACCTATCCGGGCTATACAGGCACCGTTTTCGAACCCAACGACCTCTATAAAGGCGACTTTGCACGCACTTACTTCTATATGGTGACCTGTTATGAGGAAAAGCTGCCCGACTGGTATACGAAAAATGGTGTTAACGGTTCTGGCGAGACTAAAAATGCCGTATTGGCAACCCTCGACGGCAATACCTATCCTGGGCTTAGCTCGTGGCAGTTAGAGATGCTGATGAAATGGGCGAAGAACGACCCCGTCAGCGAGAAGGAAATCAACCGCAACAATGCCGTCTATGGCATTCAGAAAAACCGCAATCCCTTTATCGACTATCCAGGACTGGAACAGTACATCTGGGGCGACAAGAAGAACGTGGCTTTCAGCTACGACCACTACGAGTCGACAGGCATACAGACCATTGAAGCGGACAACGCAGTAGAGGCATGGTACACGCCTGACGGCCGCAGGTTGCAGAAGCCTCAGCGAGGCCTGAATATCTTGAGAATGAAGAACGGTAAGAGCAAGAAGGTGCTTAAACATTAAATTTTTCACTTTTCACTCTTCACTTTTAACTTTATTTCGTACCTTTGCAGGCTAAAAGCGAAACAAAAACAAGAAAAACAAAATGGAATACAACTTCAGAGAAATTGAACAGAAGTGGCAAAAGCGATGGGTGGACAATGGCACCTACCGCGTAGTAGAGGATGAAAACAAGAAGAAATTCTATGTGCTGAACATGTTCCCCTACCCCAGCGGTGCTGGTTTGCACGTGGGTCATCCCCTTGGCTACATTGCCTCAGACATCTATGCCCGCTACAAGCGTCAGCAGGGCTATAACGTGCTGAATCCCATGGGTTACGATGCCTACGGACTGCCTGCAGAGCAGTATGCCATCCAGACCGGTCAGCACCCCGAGAAGACAACAGTAGAAAATATCAACCGCTACCGTTCGCAGTTGGACAAGATTGGTTTCTGCTTCGACTGGGAGCGCGAAGTGCGTACCTGTGACCCCATCTACTACAAGTGGACACAGTGGGCCTTCCAGCGCATGTTCAAGTCGTATTTTAGCCTGTCATCGAAGAAGGCTCAGCCTACCATCAAGCTCATTGAACACTTTGAGTTGATGGGTACTGAAAACTGTAATGCCCTCGGCACAGAAGAGCTGCACTTCACGGCTTCTGACTGGGCCAGCTTCTCAGAGAAGAAGAAGCAGGAGGTGCTGATGAACTACCGTATCGCCTATCTGGCTGATACAATGGTGAACTGGTGTCCGAAGTTGGGTACTGTGCTGGCTAATGATGAAGTGGTGGACGGCGTCAGCGTGCGTGGCGGCTATCCCGTGGTGCAGAAGAAGATGCGCCAGTGGTGTCTGCGTGTATCTGCATACGCCCAGCGCTTGCTCGACGGACTGGAGGAGATAGACTGGACAGACTCGCTGAAGGAGACCCAGCGCAACTGGATTGGTCGTTCAGAGGGTACGGAGGTAGAGTTCAACGTGGCTGACAGCGACAAGCACTTTACCATCTTCACCACCCGTGCCGATACGATGTTTGGCGTGACGTTTATGGTGCTGGCGCCTGAGTCAGACCTCGTAGCTGAACTCACCACACCTGAGCAGAAGGCAGAAGTTGACAAGTATCTCGATTACGTGAAGAAGCGCACAGAGCGCGACCGTCAGATGGACCACAAGGTGACGGGCGTGTTCTCTGGAAGCTATGCCATCAATCCGTTTACGGACGAGAAAATACCTATCTGGATTGCAGAATACGTCCTTGCTGGCTATGGTACAGGTGCCATCATGGCTGTGCCTGCTCACGACTCGCGTGACTATGCCTTTGCCAAGCACTTCAACCTGCCCATTATTCCGCTGATTGAGGGTGCTGACGTGAGCGAAGAGAGCTACGATGCCAAGGAGGGTATCATGTGCAACTCTGCAAGTGCTAAATTCAGCCTCAACGGACTGACTGTGAAGGAGGCTATTGCTGCCACGAAGAAGTTCGTGACTGAGCAGGGTCTTGGACGTGTGAAAGTGAACTATCGTCTGCGTGACGCCATCTTCAGCCGTCAGCGCTACTGGGGTGAGCCGTTCCCTGTCTACTATAAGGACGATATGCCCTATATGATTCCCAAGGAGTGTCTGCCTCTGGAACTTCCTGAGATTGACAAGTACCAACCCACCGAGACTGGCGAGCCCCCATTGGGACGTGCTAAGATCTGGGCGTGGGATACGAAGTTCGACAAGGTGGTCAGCAAGGACGAAATCGACAACAAGACCGTCTTCCCCTTGGAACTGAACACGATGCCTGGCTTTGCCGGCAGTTCGGCTTACTATCTGCGCTATATGGACCCCAAGAACGAGAAGGCCCTTGTCAGTCGTGATGCTGACGAATACTGGCGTAATGTAGACCTCTACGTAGGTGGTACGGAGCACGCTACTGGTCACCTCATCTACAGTCGTTTCTGGAACAAGTTCCTCTATGACTCTGGCTACTCTTGCGAGGATGAGCCCTTCAAGAAGCTAGTCAACCAGGGTATGATTCAGGGTCGCTCCAACTTCGTCTATCGTATAGAAGACGAGGGTGCCGACAAGGGTAAGTTCGTCAGCTTCGGACTGAAGGACAAGTACACCACAACGCCTATCCACGTAGACGTCAACATCGTCTCTGCTGACGTGCTGGACATTGATGCCTTCAAGGCCTGGCGTCCTGAATACGAGAACGCAGAGTTCATTCTTGAGAATGGTCAGTACAAGTGTGGCTGGGCTATCGAAAAGATGTCGAAGTCGATGTTCAACGTGGTCAACCCGGATATGATTGTCGAGAAGTATGGTGCTGACACCCTGCGTCTCTATGAAATGTTCCTGGGTCCTGTGGAGCAAAGCAAGCCTTGGGACACCAACGGTATTGACGGCTGTCACCGCTTCCTGAAGAAGTTCTGGGCGCTGTTCTTTGGCAACAGTCGCGAGAATCCTGATGGCAAGCTGCTCGTTGACGATAGCGAGCCTACAAAGGAGGCGCTGAAGAGTGTTCATAAGCTCATCAAGAAGGTGTCGCAGGACATTGAGGTATTCTCATACAATACCTCTATCTCTGCCTTTATGATTTGCGTCAACGAGTTGGCTCAGCAGAAGTGCAAGAGCCGTGAGGCCCTGAAGACGCTGGTCATCTTGATAGCTCCCTTCGCACCCCATATCGCTGAAGAACTGTGGGAGGCTCTGGGCGAGCAGGGCAGCGTGTGCGACTCGAAGTGGCCTGACTGGAACGAGGAATACCTGGTAGAGAATAGCGTGAAGCTGGGTGTTGCCTTCAACGGCAAGACACGCTTCGATATGGAGTTTGCTGCCGATGCTGACAACGACACCATCCAGAAAGCTGTCCTCGCAGAAGAGCGTGCCCAGAAGTATCTTGAAGGCTTTGAGATTAAGAAGGTCATCATCGTGCCGAAGCGTATGGTGAACATCGTGCTGGGCAAGTAAAGGGTGATATTGTAAATAGTCAAATTGTAAAATAAATCAATGACTATACAGCATAAAATGATATGGAACGAGGCCAAGGACTATTTGTTTATAGCCCTCGGCCTCTTTATCTATACCATTGCCTTCACGGTCTTTTTGATGCCCTATCAGATAGTGGCTGGCGGCGTGACAGGTCTCTCAGCCATCATCTACTATGCGACGGGATTCCACCTGGAGAATACCTATATCATCATCAACGGCATCCTGCTGGTGGTGGCCTTGAAGATATTGGGTGTCAAGTTCCTGATGAAGACCATCTTCGCTATCTTCACGCTTTACTTCATGCTGTTGATAGCGCAGGACATTATTCCCAAGCAGGAGAACGGCCTACCCTTCAAGCTGATGGGCGAAGGACAGGACTTTATGTCGATGATTATAGGCTGTGTGCTGACGGGTATTGCGCTGGCTACCGTGTTTATGAACAACGGTTCGACAGGTGGTACGGACGTCATAGCGGCATCGGTGAATAAGTTCCACCCCAATGTATCATTAGGCAACGTACTTATTGCTGCCGACTTCTGCATCATCGGCTCGTGTATGTTCTTCCCGCAGTTCGGAACCTATCTCGAGCGTGCCCATAAGGTGATGTTTGGTTTCTGCGTGATGGCGATGGAAAACTATACGCTGGACTATGTGATGAACGCCAGAAGACAGTCTGTACAGTTTATGATTTTCTCCCAGAAGTGGCAGGAGATAGCCAATGCCATTGGTACGGAGATGAATCATGGTGTCACCATACTGGATGGACACGGATGGTACACAGGACGTCAGAGCAAGGTGCTCTGTATCCTGGCCAAGAAAAATGAAAGCACCTACATGTTATCAAGATGATAGACCCCAACGCCTTCGTATCGCAGTCGAGCGTCATCGGTGTCTATGGCGAAGGATTCGACGAGATGAGAGTGAGTGTAAAGAAAGACAAGAAAAAGATGAAAATAGTATTTGCTACCAACAACGCGAACAAACTGATGGAGGTTCGCAAAATCCTGGGTGACCAGTTTAAAGTGCTGTCCCTGGAAGACATAGGTTGTCATGAAGATATACCCGAAAAGGGACAGACGCTGGAGGACAATGCCCTGCTGAAAGCCCAGTTCGTGTATAACAAGTACCACGTTGACTGTTTTGCTGACGACACAGGTCTGGAGGTAGATGCCTTAGGAGGAGCTCCCGGTGTCTACAGTGCACGCTATGCCGGCGGGGTAGGACACGACTCAGAAGCCAACATGACGAAATTGTTGCACGAATTAGAGAATAATAACAATCGCAAGGCACGATTCCGCACCATCATTACGTTAATAATAGACGGAAAAGTCAAGAACTTCGAGGGTGTTGTCAATGGCGAAATCATTACCCAACGCAGAGGAGGAGAGGGCTTCGGCTACGACCCCATTTTCCAGCCTAACGGATATACGGAAACCTTTGCAGAATTAGGAACAGGCATCAAGAACCAAATCAGCCATCGGGCACGAGCCACCCAGAAGCTGGCAGAATACTTAAAAACGCTGAAGTCATGAAGAAAACTGTCATTGCCCTGCTACTGTCAATCGTCTGTTGTCAACTGTCAACTGCCCAGATAGGCACTTGGCGCAACTATCTGGCCTACCACGACGTGCAACAGATTCAGGCAGCCGGTGATGACTTATTTGTACAGGCATCCAATGCCCTCTACCAGTATAATCAGAAAGACCAGTCGATAGTCACCTACGACAAGGTCAACGGTCTCTCTGACACGAACATCAGCCACATCCGCTGGTGCCAGAAAGCCAAACGTCTGGTAGTGGTCTATCAGAACTCCAATATCGACCTTGTAGAGACTAACGGCAACGTCACCAACATCTCGTCGCTCTACACCAAACCCATCATTGGCGACAAGACGGTCAGCAGCGTGCGCATTGACGACGTCTATGCCTACCTCATCTGCGGCTTCGGCATCGTCAAGGTCAATGTCCAACGGGCAGAGATAGCCGACACCTACACCTCCAGTCATCCAGAGTACCCCACTACCCTACCCGACGAAGACAAAAGCGACTACGATAAATACATCGACTTGGTGAAGACATTAAAGCCAGGCGGACCCAAGCACAACAAATTCGGCTTTATGTCCTTTGCCAATCATGGTCTTTATACGTGTGCCAATGGGTTCTACCTTCCAGGCACGGTGCAAGTATTTAAAAACAATGCCTGGCAGATATATCAGGACGAAGGCATCAATACCCAGACAGGTGTTTCATTCGAGGGTGCCTTGTGTTTGGATGTCAGGCAGGAAGCATCAGGAGACCATCTGTTTATGGGAGGCCGCAATGGACTCTATGAATACCAGGACGGCATTTTCGTCAAATACTATGACTACCAAAACAGTCCCATAGAACGCTTCGATGGACAGACAGCCGAATATCAACTTATTACAGGCTTGAAACTGACCCAGCAAAACGAATTATGGATTCTGAACAGCCAGGCGCCAACAGCTTCATTGATGCGTTTGAAAGACGGACAGTTTACCAAGTTTAACCATAGTGATTTGATGAAGCTGAACGATGGTGCGTTCATCAACAAGAGTAATGGTAAACTGTCGAACATGATGACAGACAGCCAAGGTTATCTGTGGTTTGTCAACAATCACGGCAGATTCCCGGCTTTCTACCGCTATGATATGGCGTCCGACGAACTGCTCACCTTCACTAATTTCGTCAATCAGGATGGCACAGCCATCAATATTCCTGGAGACGGCGGTGTCCGATGTGTGGCTGAGGACGTTGATGGTAATATATGGGCGGGCACCAGCTCTGGTCCACTGTTGCTTGAAAAGTCGCAGATAGAAAGTCCAGACCCCATTTATACGCAAGTGAAGGTGCCTCGCAACGATGGTACCAACTATGCCGACTATCTGCTGGC
>CACXAG010000109.1 GCA_902765585.1 uncultured Prevotellaceae bacterium | reverse complement strand
TGACAACTCAACGAGTTGCCCGGCATAGACATCACCGTAATACACATTCACTTTTCTCATCCTCTATGCTATTTAACGGTCTGTTTTACCTGCAACACCATTTCCATACCTACCACATCCAGTATCTTCTGTAGTGTCTGTAACGACGGATTGCCCACGCCTCGCTCCAGATCCTTGACTGTAGAGATGCCTACTCCAGAGTAATCCGAGAGATCTTGTTGCGAGATTCCCAGCAATGCCCTGCGCTCCTTAATCACTGTTCCTATATCCATCAGCGTATGATTTATCGTACTTTTGGTGCAAAGATACGAAGAAAACCTGATTCGGCAAACCAAAAGTATGATTTTTCGTACTTCCTTAATTCAATTTAACTATATTCCACAAGTGTCTTACCCTGAAAAACGTTGTTTTTGATTCACCGTTTTTCAGGGCGAGAAAATTTTCTTGTGATGGATTATTTAAAGGGCTTCGTCTTCCGGTTTGTTCGGAAGACGAAGCTTATTCTTGGGCAGGTGCTTTTTCTTGCGGAGCCAGGCGGCCTTGCGGGCTTCGTACTCCTCATAGTGCTTTTCCAGAAAGTTGTCAGCCATACCTATTGCGTCTGACTATAGACTACGCTTATTCGTACTGGGGCGTGCTGGTTCTGGCGCCCGCCGACTAACTTGGCACTCATAGTACGCATGGCATTACTGACGGTGGCGACGGTAGTCGATGACGAAGACGACGAAGTGGTGACTTGAACAGGAACCAAGACTACCTTATTCCAGTCTTCCGTCTTACCTTTGTTGGCATACATGTGGCTGATAAGGCCAGAGATGTTGTTGAAGGTATAGGTGTTTTTTGCCGAACTATAGGTGGCGAGATAGGATGTGATATTGTTGGGCAGGGCGCGATCCTCAAAGAAAGTATACAAGCTGTCGCGCGTCACCATCAGCAGGTATTCTGGTTCTTCCAGAATGTCATCGCTCAGGTCGCTCATCTCATTCATGCGGTGGAAGACGATCTTTGCCTGTGTTATCGTGTCATTGGTATGGTCGATGAAGGAACCGTCGGCCTTCCTCGTTATCTTGATGTCGTCTATGGGTAGCTCTACCTCAGTAAAGATGCCGTCAGGAGATTTCAGATAGGTGCAGCTCTCATCGACCACCAGTTGCTCGAGACTTTCCCGATAGCTGGAGAAGTGGGTCGTCTGCAGCACCTCGCCAGTTCCGTTGAATGTCGCCATGCCGACATAGGTGTCTGAACTGTCCTTGTAACGGTAGTATACCACGATTTGTGTCCTTTCTATTTCAGTCATCAGGCCAAGTCCGTCGATGGTCTGGAAATAGAAGCCCGGACAGACGTTGTTTCTGAATGCAAGTGAATTCTTGAAATATTCCGGGTGCTCGTAGTACTTACGCAGTAGGTATGTGCCGTAGTTGTTGTAGACGAAACCTTCTTTGTCCGTGTATTGTTCATTCATGGGGAAGGTAATGTTATCGAAATAGTTGTTCGATTGGTTAATGGCACGAACACTGTCACTCAGTACCAGGTCGGTGAGGCTGAACACGACATTCTTGTGGATTCCGTCCTCCTTACGCAGATAGCCTTCCTTCTCAGGGTCGAAGTTGGTATAATACTGTCTGTCCTCTTGCATGGGTTTGGCCAACTCTGTCACGTTCATCTTCATGGCCGTCAGAGAGTCTCCCATATAGGCGTTGACAAAGATTCTGATGTAACAGGAGTCGGCAATTACCTGTCCATCTTCGTCAAGGCTGATGACCTGGTCCTTGGGACTAAAGATGCCACTGGAGGCATTCTCGAGGATGTTGAACTGTGTCATGTAGTTGCCCGTAATGTACGAGCCTGTTTCCGGGTCCTTGATACGGCCCAGATAGCTGTATGAGCTACGTGCCAGTACCGAATCGGCCATAATAGAACGTGTATAGACATTAAAAGTGTCGGTACCGATTGAGAATTTGTCTATGGCACTTGTGAGCGAGTTGCCCATATAGGACGTCGTTTCATCACACGAAGAGATTGCAATCGTCATCATTGCAATCCCTGCCATTATCAGTTTTTTCATTGTTATTATCGTTTTGTTATCTGAAATAGTGTGTTGATATACAGTGTATTATATCTTTTCGTAAAACTCTTCGTATGCGGCGGAGAAGTCTTCTCCAGGGAATGCCAGCACCGGGATGTCTTTTCCTGCAGCATACTTCAGCAAGTCCTTGCTGACATCCTCGCTGGCAGCGATGACACCGTCGCTATAGTCGATGGCAAGCTTTCCAAGTTCCTGGAAATCAAACGTGTCTTTATACTTCTCCAGCATGTCGGCTTTGGCTTCGCGGAACTCGACGCATCTCTTGAAATTGGGGTCCAAATCGGACTTCAGGTTGTTGGCAAAGAGTGAAGTGACTACTTTCGTGTTGGCAAAAGAAGGCTCTTCGTGATAGGCGGTCTTGATGTAAAGGGGCACTACGGCACCCATCCAGCCTTGTACATGGATAATGTCGGGCACCCAGCGCAGCTTCTTGACCGTCTCCAGCACGCCGCGGGCAAAGAAAATGGCACGTTCTCCGTTGTCAGCATAGTCGTTACCTTCTTCGTTCTGAATCATCTGACGCTTAGAGAAATAGTCGTCATTGTCTATAAAATAGACCTGGACGCGCGTCTGTACGATAGTGGCCACCTTGATAATAAGCGGATGGTCTGTATCGTCGATAATCAGATTCATGCCAGAAAGACGTATGACCTCATGGAGCTGGCCGCGGCGTTCGTTGATATTTCCCCATTTGGGCATAAATGTACGAATCTCATGACCATTCTCCTGAATGGCCTGAGGCACCGCTTTTCCCATCAGCGCCAGTTCGCTATCGGGTACGTAGGGAACAATCTCTTGGTTGATGAATAATATCTTCTTTGCCATATTTCTTTGTTTTACAACTGCAAAGTTACGAAAAAAAATTCACAAAAAGGGTACTTACGTGCATATTTAAGGATTTTTAGGCACGTTTTGGGCATATTTTTACGTATTTTTTTCCTTATTTGATAAAAATGTTGTTATTTTGCACCCCGAAATGAAAGTATTCAATAAAATTGTCGACCTTCAGAACCAACTGTTCGAAGATCGTAAACAAGGTAAGGAGATAGGCTTAGTGCCTACCATGGGAGCACTCCACGAGGGTCATGCCTCGCTGGTGCGCCGTAGTGTTAAGGAAAACGGGATAACGGTAGTGTCGGTATTTGTCAATCCGACACAATTCAACGACAAGAATGACCTCAAGAACTATCCGCGTACGCTTGATGCCGACTGCAAGTTGTTGGAGGCGTGTGGGGCAGACTATGTGTTGGCCCCATCGGTAGAGGAGATGTATCCTACGCCAGACACCCGTCAATTTGAATATCCCCCAGTATCTACCGTGATGGAGGGTGCCCACCGTCCTGGTCACTTCAACGGTGTCTGTCAGGTGGTGAGCCGCTTGTTCTATATTGTGAAGCCCCTGCGCGCCTATTTCGGTGAGAAGGACTGGCAGCAGATAGCCGTTGTCAAGGCTATGGTGCGCCATTTAGGCATTCCAGTACAGATAGTGGAGTGTGACATCATTCGTGATGAGGACGGACTGGCCAAGAGTTCACGCAACACGCTGTTGTCGAAGGATGAACGGGCCATTGCCCCCAACATCTACAAGGCGCTGAAGGCCAGCATCGACTATGCCAAAACCCATACTGTTCAGGAGACGCACGACAAGGTTGTCAGCGACATCAACAGTATTGACGGACTGGACGTGGAGTATTTCTCCATTGTCGACGGTAACACGCTGCAGGACATCAGCTCATGGGACGAGACGCCATACGTGGTGGGCTGTATCACCGTCTACTGCGGCAAGACGCCTATCCGACTCATCGACCACATCAAGTACAAGGAGTAAAGCGCTACGCTAAATAATCAATAGTAAATGGCCAAATAATAAATAGAGAGATGTTGATAGAAGTAATGAAGTCGAAGCTGCACTGCGTGACAGTGACAGAAGCAAACCTCAACTATATGGGTAGCATCACCATCGACGAGGACTTGATGGACGCTGCCAACCTGATTGCCGGAGAGAAGGTGCAGGTGCTTGACAACAATAACGGCGAGCGCTTCGAGACCTATATCATAAAAGGTGAACGCGGCTCGGGCTGCATCTGCCTCAACGGTGCCGCAGCCCGTCGCGTACAGGTGGGCGACGTTGTCATTATCATCTCCTACGCCCACATGGACTTCGAGGAGGCCAAGACGTTCAAGCCTACCGTCGTCTTCCCCAAGGAAGGAAACAAGCTATAACAATAAACGTTAAACAATAAACAATAAACAATGAAAGCCGCCCCGAAGAGCGGCTTTCATTCATTATTCCATTCATTATTCTATAACCACCAGCGGGTCGTCTTCCATGACACTCTGGCCAGCTTTCACCAAGATGGCAGCAACCTTGCCGTCCTTCTCAGCTTCAATATTGTTGGCCATCTTCATGGCTTCCAGCACCAGCAGGGTATCACCAGCTTTCACCTCGTCGCCAACGCTGACCTCGATAGAGGTGATGACGCCAGGCAGCGGAGCCTTGACGGCATTGTTGGTGTTGACGTTTGCAGAACTGGCTTCACTAGAATCACTAGATTCACTACTCTGTGCAGCCGGACGAACCACCACCTTCTTCTCCTCTTCTGGCTCGGGTTCCCAGGCTACCTTGTACTCCTCGCCATTGACGATGACGGTAGCTTCGTTCTCTACGATATCTCCAATGGCTACCTCATATTGGTTGCCATTGATGGTATACTTATATTCTTTCTTCATAATTTCATTACTTAAGGTTTCGAGCGGTAGCAAATTATTCACTTTTCACTCTTCACTTTTCACTTTTAAGGGTGAGCTGTCATGGTCTGGGCATAGCCGTTCCATTGAGTCTGCTTCTCGGTAATCGTGATGATGCCGGGCTCCTTGTCGTGGACGTTATTGCCCTTGAACTCGTAAAGTGCCATAGCAATGGCGGCATACACTTCGTTACTCATAATTATCAATTATCAATTGTCAATTATCAATTAGCGAATGTGCCTTTACATCGGAATGTTACCATGTTTCTTGGCGGGCAGAGCATCGCGCTTAGTAGCCAGCTGAGCCAAAGCACGGCAGACGCGGAAGCGCGTGTTGCGAGGCTCGATGACATCGTCAATGTAGCCGTACTTAGCAGCCTGATAGGGGTTAGCGAAGAGTTCGTTGTACTCTTCCTCTTTCTCAGCGATGAAGGCCTTCACGTCCTCACCGGCTTCCTTCTTGGCTTTAGCCTCCTTGGCATACAGCACAGCGGCAGCACCAGAGGCACCCATGACGGCAATCTCAGCAGAGGGCCAAGCGTAGTTCAGGTCGGTATGGAGCTGCTTGGAGCCCATCACGATGTGTGAACCACCGTATGACTTGCGCAGGGTAACGGTAATCTTGGGTACCGTAGCCTCACCGTATGCGTAGAGCAGCTGGGCACCGTGCAGGATGACGGCATTGTACTCCTGGCCGGTTCCTGGCAGGAATCCAGGTACGTCGACAAGTGAAACAATAGGAATATTGAAGGCGTCGCAGAATCGCACGAAGCGGGCACCCTTACGAGAGGCGTTCACGTCCAGCACACCAGCATAGCATGAGGGCTGGTTGGCTACGATACCAACGCTCTGGCCGTTGAAGCGTGCAAAACCTACGATGATGTTCTTGGCGAACTTGGGCTGTACCTCGAAGAACTCGCCGTCGTCGGTAATGGCGCCAATGACCTTATACATGTCGTAAGCCTCGTTGGGGTTCTCGGGGATAATCTCGTTCAGCGTGTCCTCCATACGGTCGATGGGGTCGGTGCACTTCTTGCGCGGAGCCAGCTCCATGTTGTTCGAGGGGATGTAGCTCAGCAGCGTCTTCAGCATCTCGACAGCCTCTTCCTCCGTCTTGGCGGTGAAGTGGGTCACACCCGACTTCGAAGCGTGAACGCTGGCACCACCGAGGTGCTCCTGGTCGATGTCCTCGCCAGTCACGGTCTTCACCACCTTCGGGCCTGTCAGGAACATGTACGACGTACCTTCCATCATCAGCGTGAAGTCAGTAAGGGCGGGAGAGTACACAGCACCACCGGCACAGGGACCGAAGATGCCTGAAATCTGGGGGATGACACCCGAAGCAAGGATGTTGCGCTCGAAAATCTCGGCATAGCCAGCCAGAGCGTTGATACCTTCCTGGATACGAGCACCGCCTGAGTCATTGATACCGATGACAGGGGCGCCCATCTTCATAGCCATATCCATGACCTTGCAGATCTTCTGCGACATAGTCTCCGACAGCGAACCGGCATGTACGGTGAAGTCCTGTGCGAAGATGAATACCAGACGACCGTCGATGGTACCGCTACCGGCTACAACGCCGTCGCCCAGGAACTGCTTCTTCTCCATGCCGAAGTTGTGGCAGCGGTGCTCCTTGAACATGTCGTATTCTTCGAACGAGCCTTTGTCGAGCAACATTTCTATGCGCTCGCGGGCTGTGTATTTGCCTTTGTCGTGCTGCTTCTGAATGGCTTTCTCACCACCACCGAGACGGGCCTTTTCGCGCTTCTCGATGAGCTGTTTGATTTTCTCTAATTGCTTTGACATTATATTCTGAAATTAAATGTTTAATCTTTAATTTTTAATTTTTAATCTTTAATCTTCAGTCTACTCCGGATGTTCACAAAGTTCGGTCAGGATGCCGCAAGTGGACTTCGGGTGCAGGAAAGCGATGTTCAGACCCTCAGCGCCCTTGCGTGGAGCCTGGTCGATGAGACGGACGCCTTTCTCGCTGACCTCGGCCAGTCCCTTGGCTACACCGTCCTCTACGCAGAATGCTACATGGTGCACACCCTTGTTGCCCTTGTCGAGCCACTTCTGGATGGTACTCTCGGGTGATGTGGGTTCCAGCAGTTCGAGCTTCACCTCGCCGCAGCGCAGGAAAGCGGTCTTCACCTTCTGGTCCTCTACAACTTCTGTTGCATAACACTCCAAGCCCAGCACGTCAGTAAAGTACGGCAGGCTCTCTTCGATGCTCTGGACGGCAATGCCCAGATGTTCAATGTGGGAAATCTTCATATTATTTGCTTATTAAGATGTATAATTTCTTGCAAAGGTACAAATAATAATAAAGAATCGAGATTAAAAGATTAAATAATTAAGCATTATTAAAACTCGACCGTCACTTTTCCGTTGATTTGGCGTCCTGTCAGGTAGTTGGGCACGGCATATTGCTGGTTGGTGACGTCGGTGACCCAGTAGTAGCTGTTGACGTTGGAGATGCCAAAGATGTTCAGGCCGTCTATGCCTAACCAGACGCGTGGCTGGCGGAATGACGGACGACCGTCGGTCTTGCCAAAGGCCAGATAGCTCAGTCCGATGTCGGCACGTTTGTAAGCCGGTGCACGGAACTGCTGGTACTCCAGTCCACGGTGGGGCGCTCCAAAAGGCAGTCCGTCGGCAAAGGCCAGCTTCAGCGTCATCTTCCAGCGGTCGGTGCCAGGGAAGTAGTCGGTGAAGTGGAAGTTCACGGCCCAGCGCTGGTCGGTGGGCATGGGGATGCTGATGCCGTTGATTTTCTGGCGTGTCGACATGAGGCTGAACGTCAGCCACGAGTCGGTGCCAGGCACGAACTCGCCATACAGTTTCAGGTCCAGACCCATGACGTGTCCCTTGGCCAGATTCTCGCCGTAGTACACTATCTTCATGTTCTGTACATTGTAGGGCACAAGATTGTCCATCCATTTGTAGTAGGCTTCTGCTGAGAAACGGAAGGGGCGCTCTGCCATGCGGAACTTATAGTCGAAGGCTCCTACAAAGTGTATGGAGCGCTGGCTCTTAATGTGCTGATTCAGTGTTACTAACGTTCGCCCATTCACGTAAGACGTGTCGCGTAGTTCCTTGTAGAAGGGTGCCTGATAGTAGACTCCCGTTGCCAGGCGGAATGTCATATCTTGATTTCTGGCTGGTATGACAGCCAGCGACAGGCGAGGCGATACGATAGTCTCCTTGTTATAGCTCCAATGCGACATTCGCACGCCATAGTTCAGCGTCCATAGCGTGGGTTGCTGCTCATCGTCGCCGCCAGTCTGCCAGCGATAGGTGTCCTGTACGTAGGTTTCGATACGCTGCGAGGATATGCTGTTCTTTGACCGCAACGAGTAAATCAGGTCCAGTCGGTCGCTGCTGTGTGGAATGGAATAGCCACTGGAGTCACGCATCTCGTATTCGTTGGCATAGCATCAGCTTCACGCTGGCCACATCGGCTGTCAGGTAGTTGCGGGCATGCTCCATATAGGTGCCCACGCCTAACTGTTCCTGCGTCTGTGCATCGTTTAGCCAGTACTGTCCGCTGATGTCGTATGTCTCCTGCTCCTTGGTATGGAAGGCCGACCCCAAGAGGCTCACCTTCGTCTGCTGCGTGATGTTGCGACAGATGCGCAGCGAACCGAACAGCGTGCGGAAGATATCCTTCTCCTGACCATCGAAATACACCTTGAACGACTTCACGTTCTGCATCGTTCCAAACGACGTCTCACGGTCAGAGGGACGGAAGTTGTAGTGGTTCTCCGATATGTTGCCAATGAAATCCACCGACCACCGCTCGTTGGGCTGGTAGGTGATGTATGTCTGGTAGTCCAGGAAGTTCGGGCGGTACTCGCCCTTGGTTTCTAATGAGCCTAACAGGTAGCGGTTGGTCTTGTAGCGCAATCCGTGGCTCATGGTAAACGTTGAACGTTGAACGTTGAACGACGAATGTTGGAGAGTGGATGAGGAATGGGTTTTGCTGGCATAGCCCAGATAGGCTGTTCCGCCCAGCAGTGAGGCCTGTGCAGTGGCTTCCAGTCGGGTAGGACGGCGGTACTGGATGTCCAACGCTGACGCCATCTTATCCCCGTACTTGGCTTCGAAGCCACCACTTGAGAAAGCTATTCGTTCCACCATGTCGGGATTGATGACGCTCAAGCCCTCCTGCTGACCACTACGGATGAGCAGCGGACGGTATACCTCCACATTATTTATATATACGGAGTTCTCGTCGAAC
>CACXAG010000108.1 GCA_902765585.1 uncultured Prevotellaceae bacterium | reverse complement strand
CATCATCAATGTGGAAACGGCTGGCGAGGGTGCTAAGGGACTAAACAGCGAGGACGACATCGTGGTGAACGGTGGACGTACTACCGTCATCTGTACGGGTAACGGCATGTGGGACACAGAGGACCAGGAAACCAAGGGAGCAGCATGTCTCAAGGCCGACTCCGTGCTGACCATCAACGGTGGCGAGGTCTATGCCAAGGCCACAGGAAGCGGCGGCAAAGGCCTGAAAGCCGACTGGGAGGGCTACATCAACGGCGGCAAGGTGCGCGTCATCACCGAAGGGGGCCTGTACTACAGCGATGGTTCGCGGGAAAGCCATAACTACACAGGCAATACCGATAACCTGAACGACAACTACACATCGTCGCCTAAAGGCATCAAGGTAGGCACAAAGAACGTCCATGGCGTGCTGACCATCAGCGGTGGCGACATCATGGTACGTACCAGCGGCAACAACGGCGAGGGCATCGAGAGCAAGGGCACGCTGGACATCAGCGGCGGCAGCGTGATGGTATCCGCACACGACGACGGCATCAACTCGAGTGGTGACCTGACCATCAGCGGTGGTAGCGTGGTCACGGTAGGCACTAATAACGACGGCATCGATGCCAATGGCAACATGTACCTGAAGGGCGGCACGCTCGTAGCCTTCGGAGGAGGCGGCGCAGAAGCCGGCATCGACATCAACGAACAGAAGAAGCTTTACATCAGCGGCACCAGCATCTTCGGTATTGGCGGACGTTTTGACGGTTCTTTAGGCAGCACCACACAGGGCATCATCGCCACCTCGGGCAGTGTCAGCGCCAACCAGACGGTGACCGTCAGCAACGGAAGCACGACGGTAGCCACATTCACCATGCCGCCCTACTCGTACCAGAACGGCACGGTGCTCATCAGTGTCCCTGGCATGACCAGCGGCACGAGCTATACCGTCGCCCTGGCTAACAGCACCACAGCAACAGCATCAAACACCATCAGTGGCGGCATGGGCGGAGGAATGCCTGGTGGCGGAAGATGGTAAGAAATGAAAGATTAAAGATTAAAAATTAAACATTATAGATTAAATAAAAACGCAGTTTCTCCGTTATATGAAATGGATGGAACAACAGTCAAAGTATGAGAATACAGCGTACGCGGTGCTGTGGGGACTACTCTTCGCAGCACCCGTGCTTAGCTTGTGGGTACGGACAGCCAGCGACGCATCGATAGCGTTTGACTGGCGCGAGGTCATCGTAGTTTGGCGACAACTCAGCATCTTCCTGCTGCTGTTTCTCGTACACAACTTCATACTGGCACCCCTGCTGGTATACAGGCAGAAGCGCTGGCTGTACGTGATGCTGACCGTCTGCATGGTAGGGGCATTCACCTGCTACCAGTGCAGCCACCGGCCCAACGGCATGGAGCGCCACTGGCCCCCGCATATAGAAGAGGCGTTTGACCACCGGCCACCCGAGAATCACAGGGGAGATTACGGGGAACGTCCACGCGATTTGGAGGACCGTCCACATGACATGGGGGAACGTCCACACGACCTTCCTGAGCTGCATCACAGGCCGCCAACATTCGTTGGACAGCACGACATCGTGGCCATCGTGGTGCTCATCCTGATGTGCGGCATGAACCTAGGCATCAAGCTCTACTTTAAGAACCGCAAGGACCAGAAGAAACTGGTGGAACTCGAGAAGGAGAATCTGGAACAGCAGCTGGAATACCTGAAATACCAGATCAACCCGCACTTCTTCATGAACACGCTGAACAACATCCACGCCTTGGTGGACATCGACCCGCAGAAAGCCCAAGAGACCATCCTGGAACTGTCGAAGATGATGCGCTTCGTGCTCTATGAGGGCGACAAGCACGACGTGCCGCTGACCAAGGAGTTTGAGTTCATACGTACCTACATCAACCTGATGCGCCTGCGCTATACCGACAAGGTGAGCATTAGCGTGGATCTGCCACAGGAGGTACCCGACAAGACGGTGCCACCACTGATGCTCATCTCGTTCATCGAGAATGCCTTCAAGCACGGCGTCAGCTACCAGCAGAACTCGTTTATCGACGTGAAGATAGAGGTGAGAGGTCAGAGGTCAGAGGAGAGAGGAATGTGGCTGCATTTCCTTTGCCGCAACTCGAAAGCCGAGAAGCCCAACGAGGAGAAGGGCGGCGTAGGGCTGCAGAATGTCAAGAAACGCCTGAAACTGCTGTATGATCAACAATACACGCTCAAGATACAAGACGACGAGGTCTATCAAGTAGAATTGGAAATTCCGCTTGATAATTGACCATTTGACCATTTACTATTTGACAATTTATGATACGATGCATAGCTATTGACGACGAGCCCCTGGCGCTCCAACAGATTGCTGCCTATATAGGCAAGGTGCCCTATCTGGAACTGGTGGCACAGTGCCAGAGTGCCATAGAGGCGCGCCAGTTTTTGGAACAGGACATGGTGGATGCCCTCTTCTGCGACATCAATATGCCCGACCTGAACGGCATGGATTTCGTGAAGTCGCTCACCGTTCCGCCACTCATCGTCTTCACCACCGCATACGCCGACTATGCCGTGGAGGGCTTCAAGGTCAATGCCGTCGACTACCTGCTGAAACCTTTTGGCCTACAGGACTTCCAGCGGGCGGCACAGCGCCTGAAAGAAAGAATGGAAAACACTTCAGCCTCTGACAGTTCTCTCACCTCTCACCCCTCACCTCTCACCTCCGATAGCGACTCCATCTTCCTGAAGACCGACTACCGCATCGTCAAAATCATGATCAACGATATCCGCTATGTGGAAGCCATGAGTGAATACCTGAAGGTACACATAGAGGGAGAGGCTAAACCCGTCATCACCCTGCTGTCGATGAAGAAAATGGAGGAACGACTACCCTCGAACTTTATGCGCATCCACCGTTCGTACATCATCAACCTCGACAAGATACGGGAGGTCAACAAGAATCGCGTCATCATGGATGCCGAAACCTACCTGCCTATCGGTGACAACTACAAGGAGGCTTTCCAGAACTGGTTGGACACGAAGTTCTTAGGAAAATAACCGTCTGTACCAGTCCTCGCATGGCCAGGAAGAGAATCATCGCCAGCCAGAGACCATGATTGCCCAGTACGGGCATGAGCGTGGCAATCACGACAAAGAATACCAACGCAGACAGTGACGTTGCCCAAAGCATGCCTCGCGTCAGGGTGATGCCGATGAAGACGCCATCCCAGATGAAGGCCGCAACGCCAACGACAGGAATCACAACCGCCCAGCCTATATAGCTGCGGGCAGCGTCGACGACAGAGCTTTCGTCGGTAAGCAGTTGCAGAAACGACATGCCGCCCAAACCGTATGCTATTGTAAAGAGTATCGTCATCGCACCACCCCACAAGAACAGCCGACGTACCACAGCGCGGAACGCTTCGTCGTTATGTGCTCCCCAGTAGCGGCCGCACAATGCCTCGCCAGCGTAGGCAAAGCCATCCAGGAAATAGGAGAACAGCAGGTAGAGCTGCATCAACAACGTGTTGACGGCCAGGATGACAGCACCCTGCCGGGCACCTGCCGACGTAAAGTAGAGATTGACGACAACCAGGAACAAAGTGCGGAAGAATATGTCGCGATTGACACGCAGGAACTGTGACAGCGACGATCCACTGCCCTGTCCCTTGGCCGTTTGTTGCCCGTCTGGTTTGACGAGCAATCGCCTGTAATACCTCCACAACCACGCCACAGCAGCCGCATAACCGGCATATTGCGCTATGACAGTCCCCAAGGCAACACCCTCTACCTTCATGCCGAGGCCATAGACCAGCGTCAGCGAGGCCAGGATGTTGACGACGTTCTGGAAGATGCTGACGAACAAAGGGATGCGGGTGTTCTGCATGCCGATATACCAGCCCGTCAGTCCATAGAGTCCCAGCATGGCAGGGGCACCCCATACCACTATATTATAATAGGTGACTGCCAGCGGACGCACGTCGGGGGTAGGTGCGATGAACCACAGCATCAGCTCGCGCAGCGGCCACTGAAAGAGCAGAAGAAGCAGAGCAATAGCCATCGACACGAGGGTGGAGCGTCGCAGCAACTGGCGCACCTCCGCAAAGTTGCGCCGTCCACGGGCTTGTGCCGTCAGTCCACTGGTGCCCATGCGCAAAAAGGCGAACACCCAGTAGACGAGATTGAAAATCATGGAGCCTACGGCAATGGCCCCAATATAGGCTGCATCGCCCATGTGCCCCACGATGGCGGTATCGACCAGACCTAACAGCGGCACCGTGATATTGGTGACGATGGCAGGTAAAGCAATGATCAGTATTTTCCTGTTACCTTCACTCATCTCGTCAGGAAGGCATCAAGAAAGGGGTAGTTTCAGAATAAAGCGGCAGCCGTCGTGGTAGTCCTCGTCCAGCACGATGTCGCCACCGAGGTTTTGGGCATGGCGCTTGGCCAGGGGGAGTCCAAGGCCAAGACCCTCGGAGAGGTCGTCGACCTTCATGAAGAAATTGAACAGCCTTTGTCGGTCGGCAGCGGAGATGCCCTTGCCCGTATCCTCCACTACGAAGCGCACTGTCGTGTCAGTACGCGAGACTTGGAACAGCACATGCTGGCCGTCGGAGTACTTGGCGGCATTGTAGAGCAGCTCGCGCAGGCTGCGCATCAGGTAGAGACGATTGGTATAGATGCAGAAGTCGTCAGCCACATCTGTGCTGAAATGGACGGTCATCAGGGGATGGTGGCGGCGGGCATAGCTGACGGCCTCGCGGGCAACGTCGTTGCAGGCCACGAGGTCGTGCTGGTGGCTGTTGAGCTCCTGGGAGAGTCCGGTGTCGGAACTGTCGAAGAGCATCTTGACAATGCGGTTCAGCAGCTTGGAGTTGTGGTCCATGGTGGCGGTGATGGTCTGCAGCTCGTCGTCGGTGAGCGTGGTGTGACTGGCATCACCGATAATCTGGGCAAAGCCCATGAGGATGTTCAGCGGCGTGCGTATCTGGTGGGACACGTTCTGGATGAAGACGGTCTTCTGCTGTTCGCCCTCCTGGGCCAGGCGCGTGGCCTCGACGAGCTGCTGGTTGCAGTGCTCAGCCTGTTCGGTGGTATAGCGCACACTGCCTATGTGGAAGTTCAGGGCCTGCAGCATGGTGGCGAAGCTGTTCTGCAGTTGGCCCACGGCATCTTGGCGCTGACTACGTGGGATGTGTACTTCCATGTTGCCGGCAGCAATGCTCTGCGTCTTGTCGAGCAGCTGGTGGAGAGGATTGATGGCATGTGCCACCACCCGATGGCATATCAGCAGGATGACGAACAGACCCACCAGAAGCAGGGGCACGAGGATATAGGTCTGCTGGTGATAGCCCTCCAGGATGTCGCTGTCAGGACATACCAGCGCCAGACTCCACGGGGTGCCGGGCACGGGGGCGTAGCACACAAGACTGGTAGCGCCGTCCAGCTGCACGTTCATGCTGCCCTTGTGACCTGCCGTCATGTCGTGACCCAGGGCCACGAGGTCGGACTGGCTGCGGGGATCGACGCCATCGAAGAGGGTATGGGTAAAGAGGAGCGTGGAGTCGGGATGGGTGAGGTAGCGGCCGTCCTGGTCGACGAGCATGAAGTAGGAATGGGGGTAGGGTTTCTCCTGAGCGATGACCCGCGAGAGGTGCAGCAGCGAGAGGTCGGTAGAGATGACGCCCAGCAGGCTGTGGTCGTCGCGGTAGATGGGCTTGCAGTAGGAAGCCACCAGCCCTTCGATGGAGAGTTCCAGGGAATCGGTATCGTCGTAGAAAGCCACCCAGCAAGACTTGCCGAGGTCTCGGGGCTGCTTGTACCACACCCTCTCGAAGTACTCGTACTGCTGCTCGACAACGCTGGCGATGCTGTCACCCTGGCGCACGGAATAGACGGAGTAGTAACGGCCGTACTGGGGGAAGACACCGGGCTCCATGCTGATGGAACAGCCGCCGATATGCGGGTTTAGGAAGACGATGCGATGGGAGAGCTGCAACAGGGCGTCGGGCTGCAGTTCCTGAAGGATGAGCCAGCTGTCGGTATTGGTGGCGGTCTCGATGGTGGTGAGGTTCAGCGTGATGCGCTGCATGGTGGCGTTCAACACGGTATTGGCGCGGCCCACGGCCTCAGAGCGTATCATGTGGCGCGACTGCGTGTAGAGCACACCCAGCGAGATGACGAAGATGGGTGCGGCCAGCAACAGGATGGCGATGGTGAGCTTGGCGGAGAACGACTTGTGGATGCTATTCATCATGGGGCACCTCCTTTCTCATCTGCTCGTCAGACATGTTGATGAGGCTGCTCAGCAGGTCGGCAATGGTGTTGCCCTGCTGCTGGATGTCGGCAGCCAGACGGCTGGTCTCTTCCCTGCTGGGACGGTTTCCTGTGTCGCAGAGCCTGTTGACATCTTCCTCAATGACATCGGCAGGCGCTATCATCTGGTTGGTCATGTTGTGCAGGAAAGCCACCTTCATGCGCTCGGCCTGCTGGGCGTGGTTGTAGGCGTCACGCAGGTCTTCGCCACGCTCGCTCAGGGTAGCCTTCAGCTTCTCCAGTTCACCGATGTTGGCCGACAGCGTCTGCTGCATCTGCCGGAAATTGTCCTGCAGGCGCCCTATCTCATCCTGATGGGACCCAGGCCGACTGTCGGCAGGCAGGGTATCGCGATAGTTACCCTGGGCAATGCGCTGAGCCCATTCCGTCAGCGTCAGCAAGGGGCGCAGCTGGTGATGGATGATGGTGCGGCTGAGCAGGAAGAGCAGCAGCAGACCCGCCAGGGCGATGGCGATGACATAATAGGAGAGGCTGTTGTAGTCGCCAAAGATGTCGTCTTCAGGAAAGATGATGCCTGCACTCCACCGCAGTTTCTCGGCAGTCCTGGCAGCTACGGCATTGCGCTGGTAGGGCTTGTAGAAAACGTAGAAGTCTTCGCCATACATGCGGAAAGAGCTATATCCCGTCTCACCGGAGGTCATGGCCTGCACGGCCTTACGGGCGGCATCGTCGCCGTCATTATTGGTCAGCGTGACGGCCGACTGCAGGAAGATGTCGCTACTGTCCGGACGCACAATGAACGAGCCGTCGCCGTCGAGCAGCATACAATAGGAGTTCTGAGAGGGCTTGGCTTCGTCGACAACGACCGAGAGCAGACTCAGCGACACGTCGACACCGATGACGCCCACCGTCTGGCCGTTGGCATCGAAGAATGGCAGGCTGAAGGTGATTAGCGGGTCTATGTCGGTATCCATGCCCAACAGCGGATTCACCCACCCGGCACTCTTCGACTCCATGGGGCGGGTATACCACACCTGTTCGGTATAGGGGATGTTGCCAAACGTCTCAGACTGGACGATGGAGTCACCAGCGGCAGTAGCCTGGAGATGGACATAGGCCATGAACAGGTCACGGCCGGGATAGTAGCCGGGCTTGAAGGCGATAGCGCAACCCGTGACGTAAGGATTGGCCTCAACCAGTTCGCGACAGTAAGTATACATCAGGTCGGAACGGTTCAGGTTGGGGAACATATTGAAGTAGATGTTACCCGTTGCCTGCTCGACACTCAGCAGGATGTTGTCGATGCGCTGTACGGCACTCTCTAAGGCCTGCGAGGCCTTCTGCAGCGCCTCCTCCTTCACGGCTTTCCTGGAAAAATACAACATGACTGTCATCGATGTCATCAGGAGGATGGCCATCGAAAACACAACAATCAGACTAAGCCGTACCGACAAGGTCTTGTTGATGAATTTAGGCAGTCGTAGCATATTGTTTTTCATCTTTCATCTTTCATTTTTCATCTTCCATCTTCCATCTTCCATCTTCCATCTTCCATCTTCCATCTTCCATCTTCCATCTTCCATCTATCAGTCCCATCTGGCGAGCTTTCTCCAACAACAACTGCATGAGCGGCTCACGCTCGTTGTCGACACGGTTGTCGAGGACGGCATCCTTCAGGTACTGCTTGAGGATGCCCACCTCGCGAGAGGGCTTCAGGTGGAACATCTCCATAATCTCGTTGCCGTCGATGACAGGCTGGAGCAGGCGCTTATAGTCCTTCTCCTTCAGGTCGGTGAGCTTTTCGCGGACAATGCGGAAATTCTCCAAGAAGAGCTTTTTCTTGACTTCGTTCTTCGAGGTGATATCGGCCTCACAAAGGCACATGAGGTCGTCGATGTCATCTCCGGCATCGCTCAACAGGCGGCGCACAGCAGAGTCCGTGACCTCGTTGTCAGCAATGACCTGAGGACGCATGTGCAGGTCGACGAGTTTCTGCACATATTTCATCTCCGCACCCATCGGGAGCTTCAGCCGACGGAAGATGACAGGCACCAGCTTGGCACCTATTATATGATGGTTGTGGAACGTCCAGCCGG
>CACXAG010000107.1 GCA_902765585.1 uncultured Prevotellaceae bacterium | reverse complement strand
ATGGGCACCTTCACTGCCATACGCAAGCAGCCCATGTACCTGCTGCGCCCTGGCGTGAACAGCGACGGCTCCGATGCCTTCTGCTACTATGCCGAGGGTAACCTCATGCCTTTCCGCGCCTATCTGACAGACCTCACGGGCACCAATGCCGCCCGTATGTTCGGACTCAACATTGACTTTGACGATAAGGGCACGACGGGAATCGTTTCAATGGAAAATGGACAATGGACAATGGATAACGCTCAACGTTCAACGTTCAATGTTTATGATTTGCAGGGACGCCGGCTGAACAGCGTACCGCGCAAGCAGCTCCTGATTATTAACGGCAAAAAAGTATTAGTGAAATGAAGAAGACCTATATCTCCCCGTTTTGCGAAGTCTGCCAGATGGACGCCCCTGGCGAACTGCTCGCCGCCAGCGATCCCGCATACGGGATGGAAGAACCTGGCAATGGCATCAACAATGGTAGTGGCTCCTGGAACAACCCCGACACCGAGGATGACGACTGGGGCCTCTGAAGATGAAAGATGAAAAATGAAAGATGAAAGATTAAACGTTAAATATTAAATAATCATTTAAACCATTAACACAATGAAACACAATTTACCATTACCATCGCACGGACTTCACGGGATGTGGAGCCGTGCAGGGTCGCCCTCCTCAGGGTGGCCGCGCAGCAGCGTGCTGAGCCTGTTGCTGTTCACATTAGCATTGATGACGCCGGTAGCGTCATGGGGTGTTACCAAGGGCAGCGACGGCTCTTACTACTCCAGCTGGCACAATTTCAAAGACGATGCCAGCACGGGCATCACTTTCTACGTCAGAGCCTACAACGAGGACCAGTGTAAGCAGGCAGAATCGCCCAACACATATCCCCCCGAATTCTACATGGTGATGACCAACAGGGAGGTGAAACCCGCCAATCCCTACATCGAGATTGAGATTCCCCTCATCCGAGGCAAGAACGATTGTTACACTACCATCAATCTGCTGAGCAAGACTTCCAGCGGCGGCACAGAGACAATCCCCACGCTGACTTGCTATCAGCATATAGACAATAGCACAAACTTCACTCCCAATGGCGATCAAGCCAAGTGGCTTACGAAGAACACCAAATACGGCGTATGGCGGCATATTACCACCCATACCAATCGGGGAAGCAAAAATGACATGAACACGGCTGTGCTGCGCTTCTACCCCACCAAGGAGTACTACGCCAAAGGCATCTGCTGCATCGAGGTGTTGCAGAAATGGGACTGGGGCGGCGACAACAAAGGCGGCCCCGATAACATGAAAAACTATGAGTACACGACCTCTGCCTTTGGCGTGAGCTACTCTCACACCATAGACAATGTCCATACCTACCACCTGTATCCTACGTTCAGCGACACCACCTCCAAGCCTACCGTCACGCGCAAGGCGCCACAGCAGGTGACCTTTACGGTGAAGCCCGGCGCCGGGGGGGACAGTTCGAGGAAATACGTCTACAACCTCACTTGGTCTGGCGGCTGGAAAGATGTCGAAGTCACCAGCGGCACCAGCTCCTACGACCTCGATGGCCCGTATGACGACGGCTTCACCTACAACTGGCTGGCCTACTCGTTAGAGGAGGTGAAGTTCACCGGCGGCGACTATAGCGGGAACACCTCCAACAATGTCACGGCGTGCGTCTTTGCCGGCGGCCCGTCGGTGAATACAGGTACCGATACCAACATTGGCTGGACTTTTCAGAGTGCGACCATAGGTGCCAGCTCCGACGTGAAGAGCATCTCGAGCATCTCCTTCAACAAGTGGGCGAAGTCGGTGACAATCGAGTGGACGAAGAACGACGGTACCGAGACCACCGGCCACTGGGGCATTTACCGCACCCTCGGCAGCACCCGCAAGTATCTCGGCCAGGTGTACTACTCCACGCTGACCTACACCGACACCGACGCAAGTCTGGAGTACGACAAGACCTATACGTATGAGGTGAGCTACCTGCCTGGCACTGGCACCGACTACACCAACGCGCAGCTTTACTACCTGAACAAGACGAAGGACATCGCGCTGACCCGCAGCTTCGACTTCGGCACGATGAAGGTGGAGGAGAAGGAAGTCAACAACAAGACGAACCTCGTCTATACCTGGAGCCATGAGGCCATCATCGATGCCAGCTCGTCGAAGACCTACAAGCTCTATGTGCAGCGCTCTATCGACGATGGCACGACGTGGACTGATGTGGGCACCCCCGTCAACATCATAAGCAGTTCGACCACCAGCGGCAGCTACAGCGACCCCAACGTGGATCCGTACCAGCCATACCAGTATCGAGTGAAGATCAACGTGCAGAGCAAGGACTTCACCAGCCCCGCCACCAGCTATACCATCACTAATGGCTCGAAGTTGACGGGCTTCCAGGCCTCTCGCGGCACCTACAACAATGTGGTGAAGCTCTCGTGGACGGTCAAGCAGGTTGGCACCAACCCCACCTACTTCATTCTGCAGCGCCGTCCTCTCGGCAGCACCGGTGACGCAGGCTGGGCCGACATCTACACCACCACCGGCACAGCCACCAACTACAGCTACGACGACAACACGGCGCAGCCTGGCTCGTTCAACGAGTACCGCCTCAGAATCTTCGACGAGCACAACGGCGAAAGGTTTGAGGGCACAGACATGAAAACCGACGGCTTCAGCATAGCCACCGGTGTGGTCAGCGGGCGCATCACCTACGGCACGGGCACCGCTGTGTCGGGAGCCAAGGTGACCCTCAGCGCCACCAATGCCGACGGCAAGGCCATACAGAGCAACAAGGCCATCTATCTGAGTGGCGAAGCCAGCAGCGGACTGGCGTTGAACACTACGAATGAAGAAATCAAGAAGATTCTCGGCAACGGAAATGCCTTCACCGTGCAGTTCTGGATGAGGCCGCAAGGCATGACCAGCGGAAACCTGCATGTTCTGATGGATATTGCCCGGACCTTTGGTCTCAATATCAAATATGCCAGTAGCACCCTTTGGCTGGAGTGTATGATAGCAAATAACCAAACGTTTGGATTGGACTTCCCGCTCACCAGTGATGTCTGGCAGCAAGTGAGCGTGGTTTATAACCATGGGAAGCTGAATGCCTACTCCACCATCGACGGCAAGAGCTTCAAGCATAGCACCGAGTTGACGCAATCTGTCGACACGACCCACCTGAATAATGCAACTACCATGGGCATCGGCAACTGGCAGAACCTCGGAGCTTCCGCCCGTTACCAAGGCTACTTAGACGAGTTCCGCATCTTCAGCCGTGCGCTGACCTTTGACGAGATCAAGCAGAACTACAACCACACGCTGAACGGCGCAGAGGAAGGCCTTCAGGTCTATTATCCCTTTGACGAGGGTCTGGCCAGCCAGAAGATAGCCTACGACTTCAGCAAGCAGAACGGTGTGGCCAACGGCCACCATGCCACGGCACCCATCGCCCTGGTGGGTCAGGGCAACGTGGTACCCAGCGAGGACCAGCTGAGCCTGATGACCTATACCGACCAGAACGGCAACTACATGGTGCGCGGCATCCCCTTCTCGGGCGAAGGCACCAGCTACACCATCAGGCCGACCTTGGGCATCCACGAGTTCAGCCCCACGATGGAGAACCGCTTCTTCAACCAGAACTCGCTCACCCACTCAGGCGTGGACTTCGAGGACATTTCGAGTTTCCCCGTCAGCGGCTATGTCTACTATGAGAACACCGAGTATCCCGTGGAGGGCGCACAGCTCTATGTCGACGGCAACATCTGCGCCAAGGACGGAGAGGTGCTGACCACCGATGCCAACGGGCGCTTCGAGATCAGCGTGCCCATCGGCGACCACCACATCACCGTTCAGAAGAGCGGCCACACCTTTGCCGACAACGGCCGTTATCCTGCCGACCCCCACAACACCGGCACCAAGTTCACCTTCAACCAGGAGAAGAAGGACCTGACCTTCTACGACAATACCACCGTCAGGGTGGTAGGCCGTGTGGCTGGCGGTGTCATCCAGCAGAATGAGCCCATCGGCATGAAGCAGGGCAAGGCCAACATCGGACAGGCCAAGATAACGCTGGAAGTGCCCCGCTACCGCTTCAACTTAGAGAAGAAATACTCTGCCGACAGCACCAGCTACGACATTGTGCTGGCTTCCAAGGATCGCGTCTTCCAGCCGGTCACCGACAACGTGAATTGTACGGCAACGGTGGGCCACAGCAACAACGACCAGGCCAGGATCATCACCATCCTCACCGATCCCCAGACGGGCGAGTTTGCCGTCAAGCTGCCGCCTGTGGCCTATAACGTGACGAACGTCGAGATTGTCAACAACGCCATCACCGCTACCTACTTCAACAAGAGCGACCTGGCCGTGCTCGATGCCTCCAACACCACCGAGGGCAAGGACTCGCTGAGCGTTGACGGCAAGGTGCAGTACTTCGACTACGATCTGAAGCGCAACTACATCTACCGCTCTCCGGCCACGATTACCGTCAGCGACAAGGACAACGACCTGAAGCTCTTCGGCGAGAAGACCTATAAGGTGACGAATGCCGACGGCACGCAGACAGACGTCAGCCTGATAGAGAATGGCAGCTATCGCTTCGGCTATCCCATCTTCGTGCAGGAGAATACCTACCACTTCGACTACTACGGTTGCGAAGAGTACCAGTTCAAGGACAAGAATAAGGCAGGTGCCGACACGGACGTCGACCAGGTACCGCTGAAGGGTCTTGAGATTACTATCAAGAACCAGTTTGCCGGCACCACCAGCGTCAGCGTGGGCGATTACGAAGGTTATAAGGACGGTGACATTGCCGAAAGCGAGGACAACGTGATTACCCTCGACAGCTTAGGCCACGCCACCTACACCTTCACCGCCGGCTTCCCCAACATCAATGAAGACCACACCCTGTCGCTCTCGGCCAGCTATGCCATCAACGGCACCAGCAAGACACTCCCCGCGATGAACGCCATCGTCTTCGGTATACTGCCCTCGGGCAACAATTTCACCACGGCCGGTCCCGACGAGATACTCTTCATCCTGCGCGACCCCCCCGGCACCCACTCCTACTCCTATGTCGAGGAGGGTACCACCTTCGAGCGCGAGACGTCGCAAGGCGGCACCTGGAGCAGCGACAATGAGCTGACCACCGTCAGCCACTTAGGATTCAGCGAGACCTTCCTCATCGGCGGCATCGGACTCATGAAGCAGACCACCGTCGAGACCGTGGCCGACCTCACCGTGGGCCTGCAGATGAGCGAGGAGGGCAGTTCCAAGGAGGTGAAGCGCCACGCCGTGACCACCACGCAGCGCATCCAGACTTCTGACGAAGACCAGTTTGTGGGCTCCAATGGCGACGTGTTCATCGGCTCCGGCACCAACATCATCTTCGGCAAGATGCGCAAGGTGCAGCCCTACCGCGACGGCGACGACTGGATGGTGGACATGCAGCCCGTGACCTGCACCGGTCAGCAGTTCTCCACCAACTTCTACTATACCACCCAGCAGATTGAGAACTCCATCCTGCCGGACTATGAGGAAATGATAGGCGAGATCCTGCAGCCCGTGGGCACGCAGGTCAGCAGCAACCCCTTACAGCCCGTCTACGTGTCGAAGCTGGACCCCGACGACGAGAACTTCGGCAAGTCGAACATCGACGAGGATGCCTTCGGCGCTGAAGCCAAGAACACCTGGAACGAAACCAACCATACCCTCGACGGTCCGTCGTACATCGCCTACTTCCCCGCCAGCATGGAGGTCATCAGCGACACCATCACCTGGCTCAACAGTCAGATAGACTCCTGGAAACAGACGCTGGCCAACAACGAGAAAGTGAAGCTCGAGGCCAAGAACAGCGGTAAGTTAGAGAACATCTCCTTCGACAGCGGTGCCGTCATCGAGAAGAGCTACGCCCAGGAGGACTACGACGGCACGGAGACCGAGAACACGTTCAAGATGAGCGTCGTGGCAGGCTTCCAGACCGGTGTGGACATCAATAAGACCGGTGTCGACATCAGCATCAACACCAATACCGGCGGCGGCCACGTCTACAGCAACACCGAGGGCACCACGCAGAGCAAGACCATGGGCTTCGTGCTGGCCGACGAGGGCGAGGACGACAAGCACTCCCTCGACTACGGCATGGCTGGCGACGGCTACGGCTACGTCTTCTTCACCAAGGGCGGCCAGACCAGTTGTCCCTACGAGGATGCCGACGTCACCAAGTACTACCAGCCCGGCGCCGAACTGTCGGCAGCTACGATGAAGATTCAGGACCCGAAGATCAGGGCCGACAAGACCATCATCACCAATATTCCTACCGAAGGCACGGGCGAGGTGACCCTGCTGCTCTCCAACGACAGTGAGATAGGCGAGGACGGCTACTTCGACCTGCTGCTCGTGGACGGCACCAACCCCGACGGCCTGCAGTTCTTCATGGACGGCCAGCCCTTTGCCGGTGGCCGCACCATCTATGTGCCTGCCGACAACAGCGTGGTGCGCAAGACCATCATGGTGAAGCAGGGCAAGAAGAACGTGCTGAAATACCCGAACGTCAAGCTGCGCCTGGCTTCGCAGTGCCAGTTCGACCCGGCAGCCGCCTTCCCCGTCATTGCCGACACCATCGCACTCAACTTCGAGTTTGCACAGTCGTGCAGCGACATTGCACTGGCCGTCAACAACAAGACGGTGAACAACATGACCGGTCCGCAGCTGTCACTGACCGTCTCGCGCTATGACCTGAACCTGGAGAGCCTGAAGGGCATCAAGATTCAGTATATGAAGGGCGGCAACGACTGGGCCCTGGCCAAGGAGTATGTCACCAGCGAGGCCGACGTCACCGCCGACAAGGAACTGCTGAAGACCGCCGAGGCCACCTACGTCCTCGACATGAGTGACCCCGTATGGACCGACGGCACCTACACCTTCCGCGCCGTCACCGTCTGCAACATCAGCGGTGACATCGTGAACAACGAGAGCAACGAGATCACCGTCATCAAGGACATGGCCCAGCCCCAGCTCATCGCCATGCCTTCGCCCGCCAACGGCATCCTGAACGCCGGTGACGAGCTCAGCGTGACCTTCAACGAGGACATCCAGTATGGCGAACTGCTGCGCACCACCAACTTCTACATCCGCGGTCAGCTCAACGACCGTGAGGTGAGCCACGACGCTGCCTTCCAGGCCACCGGTGCCGCCGGTGCCTCTACCGAGGCCGCCATCGACCTGTCCGGCAAGTCGTTTGCCGTCAACCTCTGGCTCAATTGGAACGAGGCAGGCAGCTTCGTCTTCCACGGCAGTCAGGACAACCACCTCGACGCTGCCGTCGATGCTGACGGCCACCTGGTAGTGACCCTGGGCGGTGAGACCTTTACGTCCACTGCCACCATCCCGCAGAACAAGTGGAACTTCGTGTCGCTCTCCCTGGCTCAGGGCGAGGACGGTGGCGTGCTCAACGCATACGCCGCCTACGATGCCAGCGACGTCATGCTGTTCCAGGGCCAGCCCACCGCCCTCTACACCGGCAACGGCAAGTTTGAGGTAGGCTCCTCCGTCAAGGGTGCCATCCACGAGGTGACGCTCTGGAACGAGGCCCGCGCCTGGGCAACCGCTCAGAGCGAGATGTATACCGGCAAGAGCCCCTTCACGCCCGCCCTCATCGGCTACTGGCGCATGGACGAGGGTCACGGCACGACCGCCGAGGATGCCGCCCGTCACCGCAACATGACACTGCCCGGAGCAAACGCCTGGCACATGGAGAATGAGAACCACTCGCTGCAACTTGACGGTACCGACTACGTTGACCTCAACATCGCGTCCATTGCCACCAGCATCACGCAGGACTATGCCGTGGAGCTGTGGATGCGCGCCGACGAGAACCAGGCCGACGATGCCTCCATCCTCTCCATGGGCAACAATGCCATCGACCTGCGCATCGTCCAGAGCGGAGCCCTGAAGCTGGAAGCCAAGGGCACCACCTACGACGTCACCTCGACCGACTTGCGCGACGGCCAGTGGCACCACATCGCCCTGAACGTGCTGAAGAGCACCAACGGCAGCGCTACCATCTACATCGACGGCAGCCAGGTAGCTCAGATTCCCGCCTCGTCCATGCCCGCACTGGCCAACGACAACCTCGTGCTCGGTGCTCGTCGCTATATCGAGATGCCGGGTCTGGCCCCATCGTTCAGCCAGTATCTGAAGGGTAACTTCGACGAGGTGCGCATCTGGCACAGCACGCTGACCGCCGACATGCTTCGTCAGAAGATGTACGAGCGCGTCAACCCCGCCGACCAGGACGGCCTCGTGGCCTACTATCCGCTGGAGAAGCGCGCCCTCGACCAATACAACCAGATAGTCACCAGCTCGACCCTGGCCGACCAGGC
>CACXAG010000106.1 GCA_902765585.1 uncultured Prevotellaceae bacterium | reverse complement strand
TCTTCTGTCAGGTCGCGCTTGTTTATCACGATGTCATCCTCGCTGATGGGAACGATACGGAAACTGCCCGCACGTGATTTCACCACCACGTCCTCGCCTCGATAAGCCACATCCACATATTTAGCGGTGTTGGCCCTAAAATCTCTGCCTGTTACTACTACCATATTCTTTATCTGTTTTGATTTCTTGCAATTATTTTGCAAAGATACAAATAATTTTTGAATTGTGTACCATTTTGGTTACCTTTTTTAAATCCTGCCTGCGGTCACGTGGTCAAAGTGGTCATGGTCAAAATGGTCAAAATCAATCGGGGAACCTCGGTTATTTGCTCACTATAAATAAATATTTTAATATTTATATTATAGTGGGGGATTTTGACTGTTTGTTTTTGATTTTGACCAAATGACCAAATGACATAATGACCGGCAATTGTACCTCCCTAGAAAAAGTTGAACAGTGCAATTCGAATCTGCTGCAGTTGTTGCAGTGTTGCAGTGTTGCAGTTCCAAAGAATATCGTAGAAAATGAAAATTATCTTGTAAAGTGTTCGTGAAGCGCAATCAAAAGTTGTTACATTTGCAGTGTCAAATTGAAGCAGCGGACAGGCGGTCTTTAAGGGTAAAAATTGTGAGATTTAAATCTAGAAATTGCGCGCATTAATGGTAGCAATTGTTTTCCTTAACAGTCCTTCTGGAAGCGGAACAAGGCGACAAAGAGAACTTTGACAAATTGTTTACAAACAGCAAATAATAAGGTGATGCGACAGAATATTAAATTATCCCAAAAAGATGAGCTTTTTGGATAATTTGTTTATTCTGCGATGGGTTGGGCTTTGCGGTAGCCCATGCCGGTGACGTGGCAGATGAGGCGGCCGAGCTGGTTGGTGACGCGAACCTCGACAGAGGGAATCTTGGGGTGGTCGGATACGTGGACGGCCTCGGCACGCAGGAGGTCGCCCTCGTGGGCACTCGACACAAACATGATGCTGTTGCTGATGCCGAAGGTGAGCTGTCCGCTGTTGTTCATCAGCGCTGCTATGGCCAGGTCGGCAAGGGTGAACAGTGCGCCGCCCTGGCACACATGTCCACCATTCAGATGTTCGGCCGTAACGGTCATCTCGGCCACGGCGTGCTGGCTGTCGAGTTCGGTAATCCGACAGCCGGCATTGGCGGCAAAACGGTCGTTACGGTTCAGGAGTTCCTGTATGTCCATTTCAGTCAGTTTGCTCAGGGAAGCATGGTTTCCTATTTGACTTTCCAGACGTTCAGCACGATGCCCTTGAACTCTTGTGACCATTCGGGAGCACAGATGAACAGGGCGTTGTTGAGCCAGCCGTACTTGCTGTCGGCAGGTGCCTCGAACTGCGGTGCGGCCTTGAAATAGAACGTCGGCTTGCCGTCAGCATCCTTGCCGTTGGCGATGATGCCGCGGTTGCGGACGTGGATATAGATGCCGTCGTCGGTCTTGATGCAGTAGATGGCCTCCAGCTCTGTGCGCCCGTCAGCACCGTTCAGCTGGTAGTCGGCACCGCCGTTGATGATGGTACCCTTCAGCAGCGGTCCTTCGAAGGTGCCGCCCGTGATGGGGATGACGGTACGACGCCCGTGCTGAGTGTTGTCGATGCCAAACGTCTCGCCCAAGGTCACCTTCAGCTGCATGGCAAACTCCAGTTGCGGGGTGTCCTTAGGGGGATAGGTCTGTGCGTTCTCTCTTTGAGAGTGTGGCGTTGCAATCAGGCACAGGGCACAGAACGCACAGCATACGGTCAAGAATAGTTTTCTCATCATTATTTCTTGAGCAAAGAGGCCACATAAAGGATTACTACGGCGCCGATGATAGCTGTTCCCAGCTGTCCGAGCAGACCGCCCCACGAAATGCCCAGGAGGTCGAAAATCCAGCCGCCCAGTGCACCGCCAAAGAGACCCAGCAGCAGATTCATGAGGAAGCCGAAGCCGCCGCCTTTCATTAACTTGCCAGCGCAGAAGCCAGCGAGACATCCAATAACGATAGATAAGATAATACCCATAATGTTTTATTGTTTATTGTTTTTGTTTATCATTTGTCGTTCAATGTTCAATGTTCCTCGCAACGCCACACTCTCAAAGAGAGAACGTTCAACGTTTCCCTGCCCGCCACATGCAGCAGATGCCGATGATGATGAAGGGAATGCTGAGAATCTGTCCCATATCCAAGGGCAGCGAGGCCTCGAAGGCTTCCTGAATCTCCTTCGTGTACTCGATGAAGAAGCGGAAGGTGAAGATATAGGTCAGGCACAGTCCGAAGTACCAGCCCGTGCCGATGCGCTGAGGGTACTTCTTGTGCAGCCACCACATCAGAGCGAACAGGATGCCGTAGGCGATGGCCTCGTACAGTTGTCCAGGATGGCGTGGCATAGCGTCGACACGCTCGAAGATAAACGCCCAAGGCACGTCGGTTACCTTGCCGATAATCTCGGAGTTCATGAGGTTGCCCAAGCGGATAAAGCAGGCCGTCGTTCCCGTGGCAATGGCGATGTTGTCGAGGACAGTCCAGATGCTGAGCTTCGTCTTGCGCACATACAGCCAGAGGGCGATGATGAGGCCCAGGGTGCCGCCGTGCGAGGCCAAGCCCTGGTAGCCAACGAACTTCCAGCCGCCGTCGGCCAGGAAGCGGATGGGCAGGAACATCTCCACCAGTCCCGTCCCTGAGGTCAGAAAGTGGTCAGGCTCGTAGAACAGGCAGTGTCCCAAGCGTGCTCCGGCGAGGATGCCAATGAAGCAGTAGATGAACAGCGGGTCAAACAATTCGTCCTTGATCTTCTGCTCCTTATACAGTCGCTTCACGATGAAGTATGCCAGTGCCAGTCCCACCAGCCAGCACAGTCCGTACCAGCGGAACGGCCCAAATTCCACACTCGGATTCCAAGTTATAAAAAGTTCATAGTTCATAGTTCATAGTTCATAGTTAAAGGATCCGTGATTATTCGGTATTCTTAACTATCATTGTTAAAATTTTAATGAGTTCTCTGTTGTCTTCAATGATTGAGTTGTAAGAGGTTTCGTCTATGTATTCAGACTCATAGAGGAGTTCTAACCAGTATTCTGTTTCACTGGCTTCTTTTAGTGCAATGTTCATCTTAGCTCTAAAATCAGGACGGCTTTGACCACGCAGAGCCTCTTTGACGTTGGCTCCTATGCTCGTGCCACTTCTTATGACTTGTTTTGAGAGTATGTATTCTTTGTTAGTAGCTGTTGAGGTTAGAAACTTGTACAGCTTGATAATTCTAAGAGCGAAGTCTTTACTTTTATCTTTAATTACACTCTCTTTCATCGCGCAGCCTAACTATGAACTATGAATTATGAACTATGAACTAAATCAGACATTAAAGCGGAAGTGCATGATGTCGCCGTCTTGGACAACGTAGTCCTTGCCTTCGATGCCCATTTTGCCGGCTTCGCGGACAGCGGCCTCAGAACCGTACTGGATGTAGTCGTCGTACTTGATGACCTCGGCGCGGATGAAGCCCTTCTCGAAGTCGGTATGGATGACGCCGGCACACTGCGGAGCCTTCCAGCCCTTCTTGTAGGTCCAGGCCTTCACCTCCATCTCGCCGGCAGTGATAAAGGTCTCGAGGTTCAGCAGGGCGTAGGCCTTCTTGATGAGGCGGTTGACGCCGCTCTCCTCCAGGCCCAGCTCCTCTAAGAAGAGCTGCTTGTCCTCGTACGACTCCAGCTCGGCGATGTCCTCCTCCGTCTTGGCGGCGATGACCATCGACTCGGCACCCTCCTCTTTGGCCAGTGCCTCCACCTTCTGCGTCAGGGCGTTGCCGCTCTTGGCCTCAGCCTCGCCGACGTTGCAGACGTACAGCACGGGCTTGGCCGTCAGCAGGAAGAGGTTGCGTGCACAGTCCTGCTCGTCCTTGGTCTCGAACTCCACGATGCGGGCATTCTTGCCCTGCTCCAGCACCTCCTTGTAAGCCTTCAGCACGGCGACCTCCACCTTGGCGTCTTTGTTGCCGGCGGCAGCGGCCTTCTCCGTCTTGGCCAGACGGCTCTCGATGGTCTCGAGGTCTTTCAGCTGCAGCTCCGTGTCGATGATTTCCTTGTCGCGGATGGGGTCGATGGTGCCGTCGACGTGCGTGATGTTATCGTCCTCGAAGCAGCGCAGCACATGGATGATGGCGTCCGTCTCGCGGATGTTTCCTAAGAACTTGTTGCCTAAGCCCTCGCCCTTCGAGGCACCCTTCACGAGTCCGGCAATGTCGACGATTTCGCAGGTGGCGGGCACGATGCGTCCTGGATGCACCAGCTCGGCCAGTTTGGTCAGGCGCTCGTCAGGAACGGTGATGACGCCGACGTTGGGTTCTATCGTACAAAAGGGGAAATTGGCTGCCTGGGCCTTGGCGCTCGACAGGCAGTTGAACAAAGTAGACTTACCCACATTGGGCAGTCCCACAATACCACATTTTAATGACATGTCTTTCTAAATAAACGTTTATTTTGGCTGCAAAGGTAGTGAAAATAAGAGAAATACCAAAGAAAAGCGCCGTTTTCTTTGGTATTTCCCGGTTTAATGTTTAATCTTTAATCTTTCATGTTTCATGTTCAAAACTCCAGCACCAGCGACTGGCGCGGTTTCAGCTTCAGGTTCTTCGTCAGGTCGTAGTAGCGTCCTGTGGCAACATCCTGCACGTGACTGACATCCTGACCATCGTCGAAGAGCTCGGCATAGCGGGCGACCTCCAGCACGGCCTCCTTGCTGGTGCCGTTGAGAATGGTCATCACGGTGTTGCGGTGCCAGCGGCGTGTGATGACGTAGATGCCGTTATAAGGAATGAACTGCGTCTGGTAGCCGCGGATGATGGTCTCGTTGCCGTTGCGCCAGTGCAGCAAGCGGCTGAGCCAGTTGAACATGCCATTCTCGGCGCGCGTGCGTCCCTCCTTGGTGAAGGCGTTGCGCTTGTCGCCAGGGAAGCCGCCAGGGAAGTCCTTGCGCACATTGCCGTCAGTGACCTCCTTGGTGCCGTTCATCAGAATCTCCGTACCATAGTACAGCTGCGGAATGCGACGTACCGTCATCAGCAGAGCGAGGGCCTGCTTCAGGGCCAGCGTGTCCTTGCCGTTGCCGAGGAAGCGGTCGGTGTCGTGGTTGTCGATGAAGGCCATCACGTGCGTGGGGTCTTCATACAGGTAGTCGTACACGAACGAGTTGTAGAGGCGGTTCAGTCCCTGCCACCAGGGGTCGGTCTCTTCGTTCTTGGCCTGCGACAGCTTGTCGAAGAACGAGAAGTCCATAACGGTCTTCAGATAAGAATTCTCCTTCGACAGGCGCGAGTCCTTCTGCCAGGCGGCGGTATAGGCGGGCTCTGTCACCCACGTCTCGCCGACGGTGTTGAAGTTGGGATACTCCTCGTCCAGCTCCTTCATCCAGCGCGCCATACCCCTGGCGTCGGCATAGGGATAGGTATCCATGCGGATGCCGTCGATGCCGATGGTCTCTATCCACCACTTCGAGTTCTGGATGAGGTAGGTCATGAGGTGCTGGTTGCGCTGGTTCAGGTCAGGCATCGTGGGAACAAACCAGCCGTCGACAGTCTCACGCAGGTCTACTTGGGAGGCATACGGGTCCTTGACAGGTGTCAGCTTATAGCTGGTCTGCAGAAAGCTGGTGCCCGTGGGGTTGCTGGTGCCCTGCGACTGCTGGAGCCATTCGGGCAGGTTGAGCCAGTCTTTAGTAGGCATATCGTGCGTCCAGGGGTGCTCGAAGCCCGAGTGGTTGAAGATCATGTCCATCACCACCTTCAGTCCTTTGGCGTGGGCCTCGTCGCAGAGGCGGCGGTAGTCGGCATTGGTGCCGAAGCGGGGGTCTACGCGGTAGTAGTCGGTAGTAGCATAGCCGTGATAGGTGGAGTAGCCTTGCTCGTTGTCGGGCGAGTCGTTCTCCAGGACGGGCGTCAGCCATAGGGCCGTCACACCCAACTCGTTGAAGTAGTCCAGGTGTTCGCGGATGCCGTTCAGGTCGCCGCCGTGCCGCAGCGAGGGCTGCGTGCGGTCCTCCTTGTAGGGGCGCATACCCTTCACCTGCGGGTTGTGTCCGGCACCCTGGGCAAAGCGGTCGGGCATCAGCATGTAGAGCACGTCGCTGATGTCGAAGCCGATGCGCTTGTCACCGCTCATCTCACGCGCCTTCAGCGTGTAGTTGTATGTCAGCGTCTTCCGCTTTTCGAGGTTGAACTTCAGCGTCATCGTGCCGGGCTGGGCGTTACGCAGATTCATGTAGACCAGCAGGTAGTTGGGCGAGTCCAGTCGTACCACGCTGTCGACGACGGCACCAGGATAGTCTGTTGTTACTTCCTGCACGCTGGCGATGTCCTTACCGTATACCATCAGCTGGAGCGAGGGATTCTTCATGCCCACGAACCAGTCGGTGGGGTCGATGCGGTCGATAGCGACTTTTTGTTTGGCTGCACTCATAGTCATGACTTGTGCCACAAGGGCGATTAGAAATAGGATTCGTCTCATAGTTGTAATCTATTAGTTTTATTTGTTGTATTCTGCAAGAAAGCGGATAACAGCATTGCGGATGCTGGTGAGGCCGAAGTCGGCAGGGTTGACCTCGCCAATGGGTATCCAGAGGGCTTCGGCGGCATCATCGGCAGCGGTTATGGCGGTTCTGCCGCCGTGCACACGAACCAGAAAATCCATGTCGAGGGTGTGGACGCCCATACCGCTATACTGATAGACATTGGGCGACGAGAACAGGTATTGGATGTCCTTGATGTCGAGACCTGTCTCTTCCTTGATTTCGCGCACCATGCCTTCCTCCACCGTCTCGCCCATATCGCAGAAGCCGCCAGGCAAGTCGAGGGTACCCTTGGCGGGTTCCTTGGCGCGGCGCACCACCAGCATTTCGTCATTGTCATTGACAATGAAAGCTGCCGTTGCCGAACAGGGATTGGCATAATACGTGAACCCACAGTCGCGGCATTTCTTGCTCTTGAAGTTGTTGACCTCAAAATGCGCACTGCCACACACCGGACAATACTTGAATATCTCTAATGGATGCTCCACGCTTAATTCTAAATTCTTAATTCTTAATCGGCAAAGCCGACAATTCTTAATTCTTAACTCTTAATTCTAAATTCTCAATCCCAATCGTCTGTGCGGAAGGGGAATAGCGGCAGGTTGGCACCGTTGATGACGTTGCCCAGTTGGAAGTTGCGGAAGCAGTAGCGCACGGCAACAGGCTGCTTCACCTCAGGAGACGTCAAGATGATGGCCTCGTCCCAGTAGTCGCCGCCAGGACGCCAGAAGTGCTGGGCGGTAGCTGGATGGAAGACGCGGTCCTCGCCAGCCACCTCAAAACCGCGAATCATCTCGTAGGGGGCGTCAGCGTGGTAGTTGTCCTGCAAGTGGATGAACACGGTGTCGCCCTTGACCGTCATATCCTTGTATGCCGAACTCTTGTAGAGCACCTGCTCGAAGCCATAGTCGCGGTTCAGTGCCGTCCAGGCTAAGCGCTCGCCCACCTGACGCTTCTGCGTGGGGTGAATCTGTGTCCACTCGTAGGGGTAGGCAAGGTCGTTGGTGCATACCAGCGAACTGTTGGGGATGATCTGCGCAGCGCGGAACTGCTGTTCGCGCAGCAGGGCACCGCTCACACCGTTGATGCCGTCGCCGTAAGCGTAGGGAGCAATCTGTACAAAATAGAATGGTATCTCGCCCAGCTTAAACTGCGACCGCCACTGTTCCACCAACAGTTTCAGGCGCTCAGAATACTGGTTGCCTGGGTCATTGACGTTCGAGCAACCCTGATAGTAGAGGATGCCCTTCACCGTGTAGTTCAGGATGGGGTTGAAGGTGCCGTTGCCCCACACCAGTGCGCGCAGGTAGTCATACTCCTTCTTGGCGTTGACGAGCCCCAAGGTGTCCGTCGGCTCCTGCGTGTATTTCTCCAGATTCTCCTTCGTTAGCCAGCTTTCTACACGCGAGCCGCCCTTGTTGGCCTCAATCAGTCCGATGGGGCAATCCAAAGCCTGATGCATGACGCGGGCAAAGAAATAGCCCGTTGCCGAAAACTCGCTCACCGTGCGCGGACTGCAGTCGCGCCATTCCGTCTGGGCATCCTCCTGCGGCTCCATGCGCATGATGCTCGGAATCTTGGCACTGCGCACGCCGCTGTGGCGGGCAGCATCGATGACCACCGAGTTGTAGTCCTCTACAGGACAACCCCAGAAGCCCTTCACTGGCATCTCCATGTTCGACTGGCCTGCACAGACCCATACCTCGCCGGCGAGGACGTTCTTGATGGTCACTGCACTCTCTCCGTCGTAGAAGGTGATGCTCAGCGGGGTGTACGAAGCCTGCGGCGACTTCACCGTTAGCAGCCAGCGGCCCTCCTTGTCGGCCTTAGCCTCGCTGCGCTGGTCCGACCACGACGTCGTGGCTACCACCTTGCTGCCGGCCTTTGCCCAACCCCATAGCCGGACGTCCGTCTGCTGTTGAATCACCATATTGTCACTCACTAAGTGGGGCAGCTTCACCTTGCCCTGAATACCAGCCGACACGCCCAGCATCACCGCCAGCAATAGCCAGCTCCGCCACGTGCCTGAAGAGAGAATTTCTTTATTCATAGTTTTATGCTTTTATGTTTTCAATTCTTCAATTTTAATTTCCCCGTCAAAGGTACAAAAAAGAACTGCGACCCGTAGTCCGCAGCTCCTTTTTTGTTCATTATTTTTTATTTTTTAACGCTTGACGTTGGTCATGGTCATTCAGTGACAATATCTTTCCGTCGAGTGGCGGGTGTGATGTTGATGATTTTCACCTGTCCGTCGCGCAGCTCGGCCTCGACGGTGGTGTTGCCACTGGCATGCAACTTGAAGCGGACATCCCATTTGCGTGGCCAGGCAGGAAAGACGTATAGCTT
>CACXAG010000105.1 GCA_902765585.1 uncultured Prevotellaceae bacterium | reverse complement strand
ACAAGTCTACCCTGTGGGCTAATCCGTCCAATGAGCAGAATGGCGGTCTGTTCAGTTCTCAGAGCGGCCATGGCTCTATCCAGGATCTGGGCAGCGACAAGCAGCTGTTTGCTATTACAAACTCTACCATCTACAACATTGCCTATGGCAAGACGACCAACAGCCAGCGCCGCAACAACACAGCCGGTATGGAGTACAAGGTCGAGAACAGCGTCATTGTCAACAGCGGCAAGAGCGGCCAGTTTGTCGTTGGCCTGAATGGTGGCAGTGCCAACAATGTACAGACTTACACCATCAACAACAACATCTTCAATTTCGACGGTGCTGATGTCAGTGCTGCCGAGGAGGCCAAGGTTCAGGAGAAGATTGCTGACGCAGCGTTTAACAGCGTTGCCGGTGTGATGGCGTTCACGAGTCTTGAGACTCCCGATTTCGGCGGTGTGTTCACGCTGGGTGAGGGTGCTACTGCTCCCGAGTCTCTGGGTGACCCACGCTGGACGATTAACTACGAGAAGGATGCTCCTGCTAAGTTGTACCTCATTACTGGTAATTGGGATCGTACCAACATGATTGACGTTCCGTTCAATAATGAGACTCAGGCGTACGAGTACGAGACTGCTCCGGAGGGTAAGATGTGGTTTGCATTTGCAGACAAGCAGCTGACTGCTGAGGAGGCTGAGGCTGATCCGAACTGGACCGACTTCAACACCAACCATCGCTATGCTATTGGTGCAGGTGATGTAGATGCATCGCTTAATGAGGCTCTGCCACTGCTTAAGATTGAGGGTACTCTTGTGCTGGAGCCTGTTCCTGCAGGTAAGGTCTATAAGATCAGCGTTGCTAAGGATTGGTCAACCGTTACCATCACTGTTGAGGTTCCCACTGGCATCCAGAGCATCAGTGCTGACAAGTTTGCTGAGGGTGAGTGGTACACCATCCAGGGTGTCCGCGTCGAGAAGCCTGCAAAGGGCATCTTCATCCACAACGGACGTAAGGTTGTCGTCAAGTAAAATCATGAATTTCTCTGATTAGACGAAATTACGAAAAAAGTGACAATCCGTTTGGCGGGTTGTCACTTTTTTTGTAATTTTGCACGCAATATGAAAAACGCTGTTACTATCCGTCGTATGGAAGGGCTGAAAGGGCTGAAGGAGTTCGTTCAGTTTCGCTATGATATGTATCGTGACTGTCCGTGGGCTGTGCCGTTTCTCTATTCGGACGAGATCAAGACGCTAAGCAAAGACAAGAATGCCGCCTTCGAGTGTTGTGAGGCAGATTACTTCATGGCCTTTCGGGACGGCAAGCCCGTTGGTCGTGTAGCCGCCATTATCAACCACCGCGCCAACGAGCGCTGGCAGCGCAAGCAGGTTCGCTTCGGCTGGCTCGATTTCGTGGATGACATGGAGGTCTCGAAAGCACTGATGGAAAGCGTAGAGAAGTGGGGCCGTGAGCGTGGCATGACAGAGATGGTCGGTCCGCTGGGCTTTACCGATATGGATCGCGAGGGCCTGCTCATCGAGGGCTTCGAGGAAGATGCCACGATGTATATCAACTACAACTACCCTTACTACCAGCAGCATGTGGAGTCGTTGAAGGGTTTCGAGAAGGACAACGACTATATGGAGTATAAGGTGAAAGTTCCTGAAGTAGTGCCCGACAAATTCCATAAGATAGGCGAGATGGTTACGAAGCGCTATAACCTGCATGTGAAGAAGTTTACCCGCAAGGAACTACTTGAAGGTGGCAAGGGACGCGAGATTTTCGATATCATCAACATTACCTATAACGACTTGTATGGTTATTCCCAGTTGAGCGACCGACAGATTAATCAGCTGGTGAATGAATATATCAAGATAGCCGACTTGAATCTGGTTACCGGCATCGAGGACTGGAATACCCCTGAGCATAAACTGGTGGGTTTCGGCATCACGTTCCCTTCCTTTACCGCTGCCCTGCGCAAGACGCGCGATGGCCGGCTACTGCCCTTTGGCTGGTGGCATCTGCTGCGCACGCTGAAGTGGCACAAGACCAAGGTGGTTGACCTCTTGCTGATTGGCGTGTTGCCAGAGTATCGCCAGAAAGGCGCCAACTCCCTGATTTTTGACGACCTGATACAGTGGTTCCAGCGCTATCATTTCGAGTATGCCGAAGCCATGCAGCAGATGGAGTCCAATGAAGGCGTTCGCTCGCAATGGCAGTATTTAGAGTCGCGCATCCACCGCAAGCACCGCTGCTATAAGAAGAGCATATAAAAATACTCTTGGAGTAATGAAATTTTCTCCAAGAGTAATTTTTTTTATTCCGAAAGTATTTTTTCTTATTCCGAGAGTATTTTTAGTATCCTATTATTGGTTGTCTTCTGCAATCAGTTGCAGCAGGCGGTCGACGGCTTCTGCTTCGGGAATGTTCTTCTCGACGCAGACCTTGCCGCGATAGAGCGATATTTTTCCGCGAGCGGCACCGACATAACCATAGTCAGCATCCGCCATCTCGCCAGGACCATTGACAATACAGCCCATGATACCAATCTTCAGACCGACCAGATGGCTGGTGGCAGCCTTGATTCGACGGATGGTGTCCTGCAGGTTGTAGAGCGTGCGCCCGCAGCCGGGACAAGAGATATATTCCGTCTTGGTGAACTTGATACGTGCAGCCTGGAGGATGCTGTCTGCAAGAGACTGGAGATCCGAGGGGGAAAACCGCTCGGCAAGGATGACGAGCTTCGTGGCCTTGCGATCGATGAGCAGGGCGCCGACGGACATCGCCGCTGTGAGTTGGAGGGTTTCCCAGACCTCCTGTTCCGTTTGTTGCTGTGGCACAGCAACATACTCAACGGCTGGGATGGTCAGCGTGATGGTGTCATCCTTGATGCTGGCTTCGGCTTCTTGGCGCAAGCGGGTACATTCCGGGATAAGGTCTACCAGTTTGCGGGCAACGGGAATCTCGCATTCGGGCTCTTCGCTGAGCGAGACGCGGATGGTGTCGCCGATGCCCTCGGTGAGCAGGGCGCCAATGCCTACTGCACTCTTGATGCGTCCGTCCTCACCTTCGCCGGCCTCCGTGACGCCAAGATGCAGGGGGTAGTGCATGCCCTCGGCATCCATGGCCTTGACCAACAAGCGTACCGACTGTACCATGACCACGGTATTAGAGGCCTTGATGCTGATGACGACATCGTTGAACTGCTCGCGGCGGAAGATGCGCAAGAACTCCATGCAGCTCTCAACGATGCCCTCTGGCGTGTCACCATAGCGCGACATGATGCGGTCGCTGAGCGAGCCGTGGTTGACGCCGATGCGTACAGCCGTATGGTGCTCCTTACATATATTGATAAAAGGTACGAGACGGTCGTCAATCTTCTGCAGTTCGGCGGCATACTCCTCGTCAGTGTACTCCAAATGCTTAAAGGTACGTCCCGGGTCGACGTAGTTGCCGGGGTTGATGCGCACCTTCTCGCAGTACTGGGCAGCGATGTCAGCGACATGCGCCGTGAAGTGGACGTCGGCCACTAACGGCTGTGGATAGCCGTCAGCCTTCAGGCGGGCAGAGATGTTCTTCATGTTCTCTGCCTCGCGGGTGCCCTGCGTGGTGAAGCGTACCAATTCGCCACCGGCATCGATGATGCGCTTGGCCTGAGCCACGCTGGCCTCGGTATCGTTGGTGTTGGTAGTCGCCATCGACTGGATGCGGATGGGGTTGTCACCACCAATCGCGATGTTGCCGACACGGGCTACGCTACTAATTCGTCTTGTACTCATACTTTACTTCTGCTAAGTCGCGATTGGCCTTCTCTATCTTGGCCTTGAGGCCCAACTTATAGTCGGTCAGGCGTTGGGCAATGCCCTCATCGCTGAGTGCCAGCATCTCGATAGCGAGGATGGCGGCGTTCTGGGCAGCATTGACGCCAACAGTGGCCACAGGGATGCCCGGCGGCATCTGGATGATGCTCAGCAAGGCGTCGAGACCGTCGAGCATGCCCTTGATAGGAACGCCGATGACGGGTAGGGTGGTGGAGGCAGCGATGACGCCAGGCAGGGCGGCCGCCATGCCGGCAGCGGCAATGATGACACGTAGTCCGCGGTCTTTGGCGTCACGGGCAAACTGCTCTACGGCTTCCGGTGTGCGGTGTGCCGAGAGGGCGTTGACTTCAAACGGTACCTGCATGTCGTTCAGCAGTTGGCAGGCTTTTTGCATAACGGGCAGGTCGCTGGTGCTGCCCATGATGATGCTTACTAATGGTTTCATCGTTTTTTTCGTTATTTCGTTATTCTATTATTTCGACATTTCGTTGTCACGCTGTTTATAGGAACAGGATGGCGAGGGCAGCGCTGATGAAGCCGACCCAGAAGCCGACGACGACCTGCGGCAGGGTGTGCTGGCGCAGAATCATGCGGCAGGTGCCCATAAGCCCTGCTATGAGGAATATCAGGCAGAACCACCAGACAGGATTGAAACCGAGGTAGAAGGAGAAGGCAAACAGCGCTCCCCCAACACCGCCGATTGCTGCCGTGTGGATGGAAATCTTCCACCAGATGTTGATGATGGCACAGATAATCTGTACGGCCAGCGCCGCTACCATGATACTGCCCATAAAGTGCGGCATGTGTAAGCGCTCCATGACGTAGACACAGGTGAAGTAGCTCACGATGGACAGAATGTAGGGTACCATGCGCCGTTCGCGATGTCCGAGTTCGATGAGGCTCCAGCCCTGATAGCGTCGGTAGAGGTGTATGAGCACCGTCGGCAGGAGGATGGTGAAGAGATAGCAAAGTATCAGTACCTGAATCTTGTAGGACCATGGGAAGATGCTGAGGTAGCTGAAGGTGAAGAGTGCTATCAGTCCTACCAGTGGGAGGTAGAATGGCGTAAACACCATACTGATGATGCGTGCGGCGAGGATGATTTGTTTCTGGCGTTTCATATCTTTATTTTCTCAGACGGGATATGGGGAACCCCATTTGTTCGCGGTATTTGGCAATGGTGCGGCGGGCGATGGGATAGCCGCGCTCGATGAGCAACACCTCTATCTGGCGGTCGCTGAGCGGCTTGCGCTTGTCTTCGGACTCGATAATTTCGCGCAGGGCGGCCTTGATCTCACGGGTGGACAGTTCCTCGCCCTCCTGGGTGACATAGCCGTCGCTGAAGAAGTAGCGCAGCGGAAAGGTGCCCCAGTGCGTCTGGGCATACTTGGAGTTACTGACACGGGAGATGGTGCTGGCATCAAGCCCCGTGCGTTCGGCGATGTCTTTCAGAATCATCGGACGCAACAGCGCCTCGTCGCCTTCTTCGAAGAAACGGTGCTGCCACTGGATGATGGCCCGCATGGTGACGGTCAGCGTATGACGGCGGATATTGATGGCGTCGATGAAGTTTTGTGCGGCATCTACCTTCTTCTTGGTGTAAAGCAGGGCCTCCTTCATCTGGCGCGACATGTGCTCCTTGTCGTTCTGGTATTGTTGGAGCGTATCGGTGAACGACTGCGAGATATGCAGTTCCGGCACCTCGCTGTTGTTCAGCGTAAAGGTGACCGTGCCGTCGTCGTGAGTGTCGATGATAAAGTCAGGGGTAATCTGTTGCAGCGAGCGTCCTACCGTCTCGCTGATGGATGCGCCGGGTTTGGGGTTGAGCTTGCGCAGTTCTTTGATTAGCGTGTCGGCCTGCAACTCGCTCAGCTTCAGCACTTGACGTAGACGGTCCCAGTGCTTCTTGGTAAACAGTTCGAAATACTGGTTCAGCGTCAGCGTCATCAGTTCTTTCAGACGCGAGGGCTCGCGCCGTTCCACCTGCAGCAGCAGGCATTCCTGTAAGGAGCGAGCTCCGATGCCGGCAGGGTCGAAGTCCTGCAGCTTACGGAGCACCTGCTCTATCTGGTGTGGGGTGACATCGGTGTTGTGGTAGATGGCCAGTTCGTCGCTGATGCTGTCCAGCGACTTGCGTAGCAGACCGTCATCGTCGAGCGACCCTATCAGGTACTCCATGATGTCGCGCTCTTGCTCGGTGAGCGGAGCCATATTCATCTGGTCGTTCAGCAGGTCGAAAAACGAGACGGTCTGTCCATAGACCATTTCCTCGCGCTCCTCCTGATTGGAGTACCCGCCTTGGTAGACTGGCAAGTCTTCGTCGTCACGACCAATAGACTCCAAGGCAGCGTCAAGTGCTGACTGGCGTTCTTCCTGTTCGTAGTCGTCGGTGGAGTTTTTGTTGGTGTCTAGATTTTCTAGAGGGTCTAGATTATCTAGATTGTCTAGGGGTTCTTCGGCAGACGTTTCCAGGGCTGGGTTGTCGTTCATCTCCATGTTGATACGTTCCAGCAACTGAGTAACAGGCAACTCGGTGAGTTGCGTAGCCAACAGTTGCTGCTGAGTGATGGTCTGCGTCAGCTTCTGCTGCTGTGTCAGTTTCTGCTCCTGTATCTGTTTCTGTGCCATATCGTTTATTCCCAGTAAGCTAATGTGCGCCGCTGGAGGACGGTAGACTGCTGTGTCTTCATTCCCTTCTCCCAATAGGTCAGTGTGAGGGTATTGCTGGTCCAGTTGCCATAGTCGTCGCGCGTCAGGTAGTTGTTGCGCATGTTGATAGTCATGATGCACTCCCCCGTCTTGTCGAACACCTTCTGCTGCTCGGTCATCGGTTCGTCCTGGTCGTTGTACTTGTATTCGTTGACATAGCTGATGCCAGCCTTCTCGTTCTTCAAGGTACGTCCGATGAGGCGATAGTTGTCGTCGTAGGTGTATTCCACCAGACTGTAGCCGTCCTGTTCCTTCATCTTGGCCCGGAGTAGGTAGCCGTGACGGTTGTATTCGCGTTCGACGAGGTCGAGGTCTTCCAACTGTCCATTGCCGTGGAAGTGCAGGAACTGATCCTCCGAAACGGCATTCTCAGTGACCACTTCCTGCACGTCGCCCCGCAGTCCCATGGAGAGAGCATCCTTGTAGAACGGTGCTGTAGACAGGAAGAGAATGCCAATGTCGCGGGAGCCGTTGTCGTTGTCGATAATCGACAGTTTGATGCTGCCGAAGTCGTCGATGTAGTACCAGGAATCGTTGCGCTGCTTGAAGTCGCCGTTGTCCTGTTGCATCTTATAGAGGAAGTATTGCAGGTTCTTGTCCAGCATCTGCTGCGTGCTGTATGGGCCGATAGTCACGTATGCCGACTGTACGAGATGAGTCTCGGGAGCCGTGCTGACCATCAGTTTGGCCCTGAAACCGTAGAAGTTGCCGCGGTAATAGTAGTCCTCGCCATCGTCGGACTTACCCCAATCGGCAAATCCAGCCTCTTTCAGCGCCACGCTGAGGCTGTCGATGTGACCCTCCATCGGGATATTCATCATCGAAATGCTGCGCGGGTCGGTTGTCGGCTGAGCCTGGGCGCAGATGGCTATGGCAGTCCATATGAAAGCTAACAAGGTCTTCATTGCGATGCAAAGGTACAAAAAGTTTAGAGTTTAGAGTTTAGAGTTTAGAGTTTTTTTGTAATTTTGCAGCAAAAACAGAAGAAAAATGAAAATATTTGCAGTAGGAATGAATTATATCCAGCACAATAAAGAGCTGGATGGCGCGTTATATAAACCAGAGAAGCCCGTTATTTTCACCAAGGCCGACTCGTCGCTGTTGAAGGATCACAAGCCCTTTTTCATCCCCGACTGGTCAGAACAGGTGGATTATGAGACGGAGCTGGTGGTACGAATCTGCCGGTTGGGCAAGAGCATCCCCGAACGCTTTGCCCACCGTTACTATGACGCTGTTACCGTGGGTATCGACTTCACGGCCCGTGACTGGCAGCGGGAGGCCCGCCAGAACGGTCTGCCCTGGGAAATATGCAAGGGCTTTGACGGGTCGGCAGTCATCGGTGACTGGGTGGAGACGGTGAAATTCCGGGATGTGCAGGCGCTGCACTTCCATTTGGACATTAACGGGCAGACGGTGCAGGAAGGCTGTACGAGCGACATGCTCTACAAGGTGGATGAGCTTATCAGCTATATCTCACAGTTCTTCACGCTGAAGACCGGCGACCTGCTGTATACGGGAACCCCTGTCGGAGTGGGACCTGTCCATATCGACGACCATCTGGAAGGATGGCTGGAAGATAGAAAAGTATTAGAGTTTAATTGTAAGTGATTATTAGGAGATATATTATAATAGGTGTAACATTGCTGGCTTGCCTGACGGCAAGCGCACAGCATTTCTTTAACCTGACAGCCCAGGAGGTCAGGATTGATTCGCTGTTGCCTGTCTTCACCTATAAGCAGCCGCTGTCCAGCGGCTATGCGGACTCTGTCTATCATGTAACCATCCTGTATCCGGAGTTTGTGCCGATGAGCCGGGAGGACATCCTGCGCTATAAGCAGATTTCCGATGCTTCCCTGCCAGCGTTGCCCCAGGTGTCGCAGTTGATTAGTGTCGACCGCAAGCAAGGCGAATTGGTGGCGTCGTTTGTCCCGTTGGTATTCCGCGACGGACAGTATCAGAAGCTGGTGAG
>CACXAG010000104.1 GCA_902765585.1 uncultured Prevotellaceae bacterium | reverse complement strand
CTTCCCATTCCGAACAGAGAAGTTAAGCCCGCTTGCGCCGATGGTACTGCAATGCAATGCGGGAGAGTAGGAGGCCGCCACTTTTTCAAGAGAAGCCCTGAGTCAGAAAATGATTCAGGGCTTTTTTCTTGGTTTATGATGGTATAGTTTGCAATTGTGGTCACTTGTTTGTTGAAAAATATACATATTTGTAATTTTTTCCTTGAAAAATTTGGCAGAATGAAAGAAAATGGCTACTTTTGCATGCGAAAAGTAAATTAAACGACTAAGAATATGATAAAGAATTCTTTCTATTGGTGGTGGCGTAACTCAAGATTCGAGCAATCGTGAGAAGATAGCCGTGTACCCGCCAGTAGGGGAGTATAGATAAAAAAGAGGCCTGTCGTTCTTGCGACGGGCCTCTTACAATTTAACAACTATACGATTTGACAATTATACGATTTGACAATTATACAATTTGACAATTATACAATTTGACGATTTGACAATTATACGATTTGACAATTATACGATTTGACAATTATACGATTTGACGATTTGACAATTAACGCAAAGACATTAAGATATATGAGTAAGTATCAAGTTGACGAGAAAGGTTTTTATGGGGAGTTTGGAGGTGCATACGTGCCGGAGATTCTCTACAAGTGTGTGAAGGACCTGCAGGAGGCATATCTGCCCATCATCGAGTCGCAGGAGTTCAAGGACGAGTATCATGCCTTGCTGAAGGACTATGTAGGCAGGCCGTCGCCCTTGTATTATGCGCGGAGGATGAGTGAGAAGTACGGCTGCCAGTTGTATTTGAAGCGCGAGGATCTGAATCATACGGGTGCTCACAAAATCAACAACACCGTGGGACAGATTCTGTTGGCGAAGAAGATGGGCAAGACGCGTATCATTGCCGAGACTGGTGCCGGACAGCATGGTGTGGCAACTGCAACAGTTTGTGCGCTGATGGGCATGAAGTGTGAGGTGTTTATGGGAGCTACTGATGTGGAACGCCAGCATACCAATGTGGAGCGCATGAAGATGCTGGGTGCTGAAGTGCATCCTGTGAGGACGGGTAACATGACATTGAGCGATGCCTGTTCGGAGGCTATCCGCGACTGGTGCTGCCATCCTGCCGATACCTTTTATATTGTCGGCTCGACCATGGGTCCGCATCCGTATCCCGACTTGGTAGCCAGGATGCAGAGCGTCATCAGCGAGGAAATCAAGTGGCAGTTGGAGGAGAAGATAGGCCGCGACTATCCTGACTACTTGGTGGCATGCATTGGTGGCGGCTCGAATGCTGCGGGAACTATCTACCACTATATGGATGATGAACGGGTGAAGATAGTGCTTGCCGAGGCAGGCGGTCATGGCTGGGACACTGACTATACGGCAGCGACGATTCACCGTGGCACGGTGGGCATTCTGCACGGTGCGAAGATGCTGGTGATGCAGAACGAGGACGGTCAGATTCAGGAGGCCTTTACGATTAGTGCCGGTCTTGACTATCCGGGTGTTGGTCCGATGCATTGTAATATGGCGCAGAAGGGGCGGACCCAGGTGCTGAGCATCAACGACGACGAGGCCATCCGTGGCGGGTATGAGTTGACGAGGATGGAGGGTATCATCCCTGCTATCGAGAGTGCGCATGCCATTGCGGCGCTGTCGAAACTGACGTTCAAGAAGGACGACGTGGTGGTGCTGACCGTCAGCGGTCGGGGCGACAAGGACATCGAGACGTACCTGAAGAACAAGGAAATGGTGGAGAAGGCGAATTCGCCGGAATCGGCGAATTCTAATGGATAATAGATAATGGATAATTGAAAATTGAGAATGATGGAAACTTTTAAGTATACGACAACGAGTAAGACGATACTGGCGGATATGTATACGCCGGTGGGGGTGTATATGCGGCTGAGGGATCTCTATCCGCAGAGTGCGCTGATGGAGAGTTCGGACTATCATGATGCGAATAATTCGCGGTCGTTTATTGGTATTAACCCCATTGCCAGCGTGGCTATCGGGCACGGCGTGGCGACGGTTACGTTCCCTGACGGGACGACACGACGGAGAAACGTCGGGCACGCTGGGTGCGCGGAGGCGATACACGAACTGATAGACTGCATACAGGTGAGCGGTGAGGATGCCGACGTGTGCGGGCTGTTCGGGTATACTTCGTTCAATGCTGTGCGCTATTTCGAGGATATTGCCGTGAAGGATGAGACGCAGGAGAAGAATGACGCTCCGGATATGCTGTATATATTATATAAGGTGGTGATTGTGTTCGACCATCATAACAATATGCTGCGGATTGTGAGCCTTACAGAGAGCGCAGAGGAGAAAGAGGGCACGAAGGAGACAGAGGGCACGAAGGAAAAAAAGGGCACGGAGGGTAATAAGGTGCTTTCTGACGTGCTCAAGGCGATGAACCGCGGCAATGTGCAAGCGTATGATTTCCATCCTGTGGGGGACGTGCGCTCGACGCTGACGGATGAAGAGCACAAGGAGAATATCAGGAAGGGTATTCAGCATTGTTTGCGCGGTGATGTGTTCCAGATTGTGCTCAGCCGGAGGTTTATACAGCGGTATGAGGGCGATGACTTCAAGCTTTATAGGGCGCTGAGGAGCATTAATCCGAGCCCGTATCTGTTCTATTTTGACTTTGGCGGGTTCAGGATTTTTGGGTCAAGCCCGGAGACGCATTGCAGGATAGAGAGGGTGGCGGGACCCGAAGCTGATGCTTCGGGCACTGCGGAGAGGATGGCGGGACCCGAAGCGGATGCTTCGGGCACTGCGGAGAGGATGGCGGGACCCGAAGCGGATGCTTCGGGCACTGCGGAGAGGATGGCGGGACCCGAAGCTGATGCTTCGGGCACTGCGGCACGGTTCAGGGCGGATGCTTCGGGCACTGCGGCACGGTTCAGGGCGGCACGGTTCCGGGCGTATATTGACCCGATTGCCGGGACGACGAAGCGGACGGGAGATGCGGAGGCGGACCGGAGGGGAGCGGAGTTCCTGAGGAACGACCCGAAGGAGAATGCTGAGCACGTGATGCTGGTGGACCTGGCGCGTAATGACTTGAGCCGCAACTGCCACGGGGTGAAGGTGGACTATTATAAGGATGTCCAGTACTATTCGCACGTCATTCATCTGGTGTCGCGGGTGTCGGGGGAACTCGACGAGTCAGCGGGAGGCGTTGGCGCCGACGGCAAGCCGTTGGGTGCCGACCCCATCAAGGCTTTCATCGACACGTTCCCGGCCGGGACGCTCTCTGGGGCGCCGAAGGTGCGGGCTATGCAGCTGATTTCGGAATACGAGCCGCATAACCGCGGGGCGTACGGCGGATGCATCGGCATCATCGGTCTGGACGGCAGCCTGAACCAGGCGATTACCATCCGCACGTTCGTATCAAGGAACGGGGAGCTGTGGTTCCAGGCTGGCGGCGGCATCGTTGCCAAGAGCAATGAGGAGTATGAATTGCAGGAAGTGAATAATAAACTCGGGGCTTTAAGGAAGGCCATTGAAAAAGCTGAATTGTTATGAAGATTGTTATTATTGATAATTACGACTCGTTTACGTATAACCTGAGTCATCTGGTCAAGGAGTTGGGGGCTGAGGTCACGGTGTTGAGAAACGACCAGTTCAGCCTCGACGAAATCGAGGCCTACAGTAAAATTATCCTCTCGCCGGGGCCCGGCATCCCGTCGGAGGCGGGGCTGCTGCTGGACGTGATACGCGAGTATGCGGGCCGGAAGCCCATCCTGGGTGTGTGCCTGGGCCATCAGGCTATCGGCGAGGTGTTCGGCGGAAGGCTGGAGAACCTCAGCGACGTTTTCCACGGCGTGGCCACGCCCTGCCATATTGTGGCCGACGATGCCATCTTCAGCGGTCTGGAGCGGGACATTACGGTGGGTCGCTACCACTCGTGGGTGGTGTCACGCGAGGGACTGCCCGACTGTCTTGAGGTGACGGCGGTGAGCGACGAGGGGCAAATCATGGCCCTGCGCCACCGTGAGCTGAACGTTCGCGGCATCCAGTTCCACCCGGAGAGCGTGCTGACGCCGGACGGTCGGAAAATGATACAAAACTGGTTGTTCTTATGAGCAGAAAAAATTAATGCGCATTATTTGCTCCGTTAATGCGCATTATCGAGGTCATTAATGCGCATTATTGAAGTCGTTAATGCGCATTACCGAAATCGGTCATGCGCATCATCGGAATAATTGATGCGCATCATCGGAGCAATTGATGCGCATCGTTGGAGCAATTGATGCGCATCATCGGAGCAATTGATGCGCATCACGGAAATTAACGATAAAAATTAGTAATATGGAACAGACAATGAAAGGCTATCTCTTCCGCCTGTTGAATCACGAAGAGCTCTCCCGCGAGGAGATGAAAACTATTTTGATTGGCATTACGCACAGTGAGTACCCCAACGAGCAGATTACGGCGCTGCTGACGTGCCTGCAGATGCGCGGCGTGACCGTCGACGAGCTGCTGGGCTTCCGCGACGGCATCCTGGAGACCGGCGTGCCGGCCATTCTGCAGGCCGACCGCTACATCGACGTCGTGGGCACCGGCGGCGACCGCAAGAACACTTTTAACATCTCGACGACGGCCTGCTTCGTGATTGCCGGTGCCGGCTATAAGGTGGCCAAGCACGGAAACTACGCCGCCACCAGCGTCAGCGGCGCCTCGAACGTCATCCAGCATCACGGCATCAAGTTTACCGACGACATCGACCGCCTGAACCGCTCGCTCAACGAGGCCGGCATCGTCTATCTGCACGCCCAGCTCTTCGCCAAGGCCATGAAGTTCGTCGGCCCCATCCGCAAGGCGCTGCAGTTCCCCACCATCTTCAACCTCCTCGGTCCCATCGTCAACCCCAGCCAGCCCAAGTGCCAGCTGCTCGGCGTGGCCAACCTCGACCAGATGCGCCTCTACCACGCCGTCTACCAGAAGCTGGGCATCGACTACGGCATCGTCAACTCCATCGACGGCTACGACGAAATCTCGCTGACCGGCGACTTCAAGGTCACCACCAAGGACTACGAGCGCATCTTCTCGCCCGCCGACCTCGGCTTCGCCATTGCCAAGCCCGAAGAGCTCGTCGGCGGTGCCACCGAGGAAGAGGCAGCCCAGATTTTCGACTCCGTCCTGGAGAACCGCGCCCTGCCCGCCCAGAAGAACATCGTGCTGGCCAATGCCGCCTTCGGCATCCAGGTGCTGGAGCGTGGCCAGAAGAGCATCGAGGAGTGCGTAGCCATCGCCCGCGAGAGCATCGACAGCGGCGCCGCCCTCCGTACGTTCAAGAAGTTCGTGGAACTCAACAGCTGATTTTTTTTGAAACAACGAATTTAACGAATAACACGAATTCTCTATGCAAGATATTCTGGAACAAATTATCGCCACCAAGCACCAGGAGATTCCTGCCGTCCGTGCGGCTGTCGAGCCGTTTGTTTCCGGCGGTTTTGCCGCCGGAGACAAGAAGCCCTCGTTGCGCCAGGCCCTGTTAGCGAGCCCCTCCGGCATCATCGCCGAGTTCAAGCGCCGCTCCCCCTCGAAGGGCTGGATCAAGCAGGACGGCCGCGCCGACGTCATTCCGCTGTCTTACCAGCAGAACGGCGCCGCCGCCCTCTCGATACTCACCGACGAGCACTACTTCGGCGGTCACGATGACTTCATCCGTCAGGCCCGCCAGAGCGGCGTCACCCTTCCTATATTATACAAGAACTTCGTCATAGACGAGGCCCAGCTCTATGCCGCCGCCCTCTGCGGAGCCTCTGCCGTGCTGCTGATAGCCGCCTGCCTTACCAAGTCCCGTTGCAAGCAGCTCCTTGACCAGGCACATGCCCTTGGGCTGGAAGTACTGCTCGAAATGCATTCCGAGCAGGAACTGGCCTATGCCGAACTACAGCCCGACCTCTGCGGCATCAACAACCGCAACCTCGGCTCGTTCGTCACCGACGTCGAGAACTCCTTCCGCCTCGCCGAGCGCCTCCGTTCTGTATGTGGCTGTGCCACAGCCACCAACTCAGCGCCCGTCCTGGTCAGCGAGAGCGGCATCAGCGCCCCCGATACCGTCCGTGCCCTACGCGCTGCCGGATTCCGCGGCTTCCTCATCGGCGAGAACTTTATGAAGACCCCCGACCCCGGCCAGGCCCTTCACGACTTCATCCAATCAATCGTCAAATAGTCAAATCGTCAAATGATAAAGATGATAAAGGTTTGTGGTATGCGTGATGCGGAGAACATCCGCCAAGTCGAAGCCTTGGGCGTCGACCTGATGGGCTTCATCTTCTGGCCCCGGTCCAGTCGCTATGTGGCCCAGCGTCCGTCCTATCTGCCCACCCGCTGCCGGCGTGTAGGCGTCTTCGTCGACGAGAATATCGAGACAGTCCGTCGCATCGCCGACGACTACGCCCTCGACATCATCCAGCTCCATGGCCATGAGTCGCCCGACTATTGCGCTCAGCTCCATGGCCGCCCCATCATCAAGGCGTTCAATATCGCCACTGCTGACGACTTCGTCCAGACGGAACCCTATGCTGGCCTCGTCGATTACTTCCTCTTTGACACTAAGGGCAAGTCGGTCGGCGGCAATGGCGTGAAATTCGACTGGAGCGTGCTCTCCGCCTATTCCGGCTCGACGCCCTACCTCCTTTCCGGCGGCATCGGCCCTGACGACGCTCCAGCCCTCCGCACCTTCTTCTCCGTAGGCTGCGGCTCAGCCGCAGCAAACTGCGTCGGCATCGACCTCAACTCCCGCTTCGAGCTCGCCCCGGGGCTCAAGGACGTCGCTGCCCTCCGCCAGTTCTTAAACGAAATAAAAAGATAATCGTAAACATCCAAATTGAAAATGAATAAGATCAATCAACTTTTCGCAAACAGCCAGGACCAAAAGCTCCTTTCCCTGTATTTCTGTGCCGGCTGTCCCACCTTGGAAGGCACAGCCGATGTCATCCTCGCCATGCAGCGTCGCGGCATCGCCATGATAGAAGTCGGCATCCCCTTCAGCGACCCGCTGGCCGACGGTCCTGTCATCCAAAGTGCGGCAACCACCGCCCTCAAGAACGGCATGAACCTCAAGACCCTCTTTGCGCAGCTGAAGGCCGTCAAGGACCAGGTACAGATTCCCCTCGTGCTGATGGGCTATCTGAATCCCATCCTCCATTACGGCATCGAGGCCTTCTGCCAGAGTTGTGTGGAGAGCGGCGTCAGCGGCATGATCATCCCCGACCTGCCCTTCGACGACTACCAGAAGACCGTAAAGCCCATTGCCGACCTCTATGACCTGCGCGTTATCATGCTCATCACCCCGGAGACCAGCGAGGAGCGCATCCGCTTCATCGACGACAATACCGACGGCTTTATCTATATGGTCTCCTCTGCCGCCATCACCGGAGCACAGAAGAGTTTCGACGACCAGAAGCAGGAGTATTTCCGTCGCATCAACCAGATGAACCTGCGCAATCCCCGTATGATCGGGTTCGGCATCTCCAATGCCCAGACGCTGAAGGCCGCCCAGGACAATGCCGCCGGAGCCATCATCGGTTCGAAGTTTGTCACCCTCCTCAACGAAACCGAGGGCGACACTGATGCCGCCCTCGATAGGTTGTTTGCCGCCTTGGAACATTAAAGAGGATAGTCCTCGAAGGCATAAAGAACAGTTGACAGGTAACGCTCACCAGTATCGGGCAGGAGGACCACAATCTTCTTGCCCTTATTTTCTGGGCGCTTGGCCACCTGGATGGCGGCATAAAGGGCTGCGCCGGCCGAGATGCCTACCAGCAGACCTTCCTGCTGGGCTATCTCACGACCCGTGCGGATGGCGTCGTCGTTCTCTACGTCGAATACCTCGTCGATGACCTCAGCATCGTAGGTCTTGGGAATGAAGCCGGCACCGATGCCCTGAATCTTATGGGGACCGCTCTGGCCGCCGTTCAGCACGGGGCTCGACTTCGGCTCTACGGCAATGACCTTCACGTTGGGGTTCTGCTCCTTCAGATACTTGCCCGTGCCGCTGATGGTACCGCCAGTGCCTACGCCGCCGATGAAGATGTCCACCTCTCCATCCGTGTCGCGCCATATCTCAGGACCCGTCGTGGCATAGTGCTTGGCGGGGTTGGCACCGTTCTCGAACTGCTGCAAGATGACGGCACCGGGAATAGAGTCGCGCAACTCCTCGGCAGCGCGGATGGCACCGGGCATGCCGTCCTTTCCAGAAGTCAAGCGCACCTCGGCACCGTAGGCCTTCACGAGGTTCCTGCGCTCCACGCTCATGGTTTCGGGCATGGTAAGGATAAGGTGGTAGCCCTTGACGGCGCTAACCAGTGCCAGTCCTACGCCCGTATTGCCGCTGGTGGGTTCGATGATGGTGGCGCCGGGCTGCGTCCTCAATCATGGCCAGCGCGATACGGTCCTTCACGCTGCCGCCGGGGTTGAAAAACTCTACTTTGGCAATGACCGGAGTCTCCAGACCCTTTGCCGTTGAATACTTGTTGAGCTCCAAGAGTGGGGTGTTGCCGACGAGCTCGGTCAGCTGTTTTGCAATCTTTGTCATAATCCTTACCTTATTTAATTTAATATAATGTTTCATCTTTCATTTTTCATCTTTCATTTTTCATCTTTATTGTTTCACGCTGCAAAGGTACGGCGTTTTTCTGGATACCACAATACCCTGAGCGTGTTATTTGCATACCATAAATGTGGTATTTGTGTCGAATAATAGTGTTTTATTCACAAAACTTATTAAAAATCACCGTCTATGATGGTGTTATTCGCAGATTTTTGGCTATATTTGTACCCATATTAATAATTGAGGGCAAGCGCCCCAACCAAAAACTAAAAATGATGAAACATGATAAGTTCTTCGTTGCCATGCTTGCGCAAGTGGTCTTGTTCGGCCTGTTGGCAGCGTCATGTGGTAAGGAAAAGCGTAAAGAGCACGATGCGGCGAAATATCAGACCCTGGTCGTAAGTCGGAAGGATATGTCGCTGGAGCGGCAGTATAGTGCGCGGATGACAGGCCGTCAGATTGTGGAGGTCAGGCCGCAGGTGTCGGGATGTATCACACGGATATGTATCAATGAGGGCGATGCCGTCAGGAAGGGACAGACGCTGTTTGTCATCGACCAGGTGCCGTTCCGTGCCGCCTTGGAGGTGGCTGTCGCTGCCCGTAAGAGTGCGGAGGCCCGTCTCGCCACGGCCCGCATGAACTACGAGAACGAGACGCAGCTGAAGGAAGGGCTGGTGGTGAGCGATGTCAGCGTCGTGACCATGCGCAACGCCCTGTCGGAAGCCGAGGCAGCGTTGGCGCAGGCTAAGGCACAGGAGGTAAACGCCCGTAACAACCTCTCTTATACCGAGGTGAAGAGTCCAGTGAGCGGTGTGGCATCGATGATTCCCTGGCATGTCGGCTCACTCGTCAGCAGTAGCATTGCGGAACCGTTGGTGACCGTGGCCGACGACTCCGAGATGTACGTCTACTTCAGCATCAGCGAGAACCAGGCGCTCGACCTCATTGCCCAGTACGGTTCCATCGAGGACTTCATCAAGAAGGCGCCGCAGGTGTCGCTCCGTCTGAACAACGGGCAGCAGTATGAGCATCAGGGACGCATCAGCGCCGTCAGTGGAACGGTGGACACCCAGACGGGTGCCGTCAGCTTGCGTGCCACATTCTCTAATGCCGGTGGTCTGCTGCACAACGGCGGCAGTGCCACGATCGTCGTGCCGACGCATCGTCAACAGTGTATCGTCATCCCGCAGGAGGCCACCTACGAGTTGCAGAACCGCTCGTTCGTCTATCGCGTCATCAACGGCAAGACGAAGGCCACTGCCGTCACGCTGTTCCCGCAGAATAACGGCAAGGAGTACATCGTAGAGGACGGACTCGCTGTCGGTGACACTATCATCGCCGAGGGTGCCGGACTGCTGAAAGAAGGAATAGAAATATGAACGTAAGAACTTTTATTGACCGTCCGATATTATCCTGTGTCATCAGTGTGCTGATGGTGCTGGTGGGCATTATCGGCCTGAGTAAGTTGGCACTGGAGCAGTTCCCGGAGATAGCACCGCCCACCGTCCGCGTGATGGCGAGCTACACCGGTGCGAATGCCGAGACCGTGCAGAAGAGCGTCATCGTGCCGTTGGAAGAGGCCATCAACGGCGTCGAGGGCATGATGTATATGACGTCCTCCGCCTCGAACAATGGTACCGCAAGTATCGGTATCTTCTTCCGTCAGGGTACCGACCCGAACATGGCGATGGTCAATGTGCAGAATCGTGCCGCCACCGTTCAGGGCCGACTGCCCAGCGATGTGGTGAAGAGCGGTATCACCGTGCGCAAGCGCCAGACTTCGAACATCAAGCAGATAGCCGTCTATAGTCCCGACTCCACCTTCGACCGCTCTTTCCTCGCCAACTATACGAAAATCAATATCGAGCCGCGACTGAGCCGTATTCCCGGCGTCGGCGAAGTGAACGTGATGGGTGCCGACTACAGTATGCGCATCTGGCTCGACCCGCTGAAGATGGCACGCTATGGTTTGACGCCAGCCGACGTGACCAACGTGCTCAATGAGCAGAATGTCGAGGTGGCTACGGGTACGTTAGGTGCCGAAAGTGAGAACACGTTCCAGTATGTGCTGAAATACCGGGGCCGCTACGAGGAGGAACGGGAATATGAAAACCTCGTCATCCGTTCGCTGCCCGACGGTGACGTGCTGCGCATCGGCGATATTGCCCGTGTGGAGCTTGGCTCGCAGAACTATAATATTATAGGTGAGACCAACGGACGGCCCGGTGTGAACATCAGCATCAATCAGGTGGCAGGCTCCAACGCCAACGAGATTATCAAGCAGATTGACGCCGAGGTGGAGGAGATACGCCACTCGCTGCCGCCGGGCATCGTCATCGAGGACCTGGAGAGCAAAAAGGACTTCCTCGATGCCTCTATCGCCTCCGTGGTGGAAACGCTGCTTGAGGCCCTGCTGTTAGTCATCCTCGTGGTGTGGTTGTTCCTTGGCAGCTGGCGAGCTACCATCATCCCAGCCATCGCCATTGTCGTATCGCTCATAGCCACGCTGGCCGTCATCTATGCCATTGGTTTCTCGCTGAACATGCTGACGCTCTTCGCCCTAGTGCTGGTCATCGGTACGGTGGTAGACGATGCCATCGTGGTCGTGGAGGCAGTGCAGGCCAGGCTGGAAAGTGGCGAGAGGGAAGAGGGGAGAGGTGAGATGGTGAATGAAGCGATGAAGAAGATTACCTCGGCGCTTATTACCACGACGCTGGTCTTTATGGCGGTCTTTGTTCCCGTCAGCTTCATCGGTGGTGTCACGGGCACGTTCTATACACAGTTTGGCCTGACGATGGCCATTGCCGTTGCCATCTCGCTGTTCAATGCCCTGACGCTCTCGCCGGCACTCTCAGCCATCATTATGCGCGATGCAAAACTCAACCGCTTCCAAGCTGGCTTCAACCGTATCTTTGCGTCTTTCTCCGACAAGTATAAAACAGCCGTAGGCGGCTTCATCAAGCGCAAGGCTCTCGCTGCCGTCCTCGTCGTGGTGGCCATCGTTGCCCTCGGCTGGATGATGAAGACCACCCGTACCGGTCTTGTGCCCAACGAAGATATGGGTACCGTCTTTATCAATGTGCAGGCCTCGCCGGGCAGCAGTCTTCAGCAGACCTACAGCATATTAAAAGAGGTGGAATCGCGCATAAAGGATCTGCCGCAGCTGCGCATCTACTCGCTCATTGCCGGCAATAGCAACAACTTCGAGCAGTCATCCTCCAATGGTAACTTCACGCTGAAACTGAAGAAGTGGGGCGAGCGCAAGGGCAAGGGCGACGACGTGCAGAGCGTGGTGGAAGAAATCTACCGCCGTACCGCCGATATTGCCAATGCCAAAATACAGGTCAACACGCAGAACATGCTCCCCGGCTTTGGCCGCATCAACGGTTTCGAACTCCACGTGCAGGACAAGCATGGCGGCACCATCAACGACCTGCTTACGTACACCAACCGACTCATTGCCGCCCTCAATGAGCGCCCTGAGATCAGTCGTGCCTACACCAATTTCTCCCTGAAGTATCCGCAGTACCGTGTGGAGGTCGATGCCGCCCTGTGTAAGCGTCGTGGTGTCTCGCCTAGCGAGGTTCTCTCGGCCCTGAGTGGCTATGTCGGTGGCGTCTATGCCTCCAACTTCGTACGCTTCACCAAGCTCTACCGCGTCATGGTGCAGGCCTCGCCCGAATATCGTCTCGACACGGAGTCGCTCAACAACATCTTTGTGCGCACCGCTCAGGGCGAGATGTCGCCCATCGGCCAGTATCTCAAACTGACGCGCATCTACGGCTCCGAGACTCTTTCGCGCTTCAACCTCTTCCCGTCGATTCAGGTCGGAGGTACCGCCGCCGAGGGTTACAGCAGCGGACAGGCCATCAATGCCATCCGCGAGACAGCAGCCGAAGTGCTGCCTGAAGGTTACGGCTATGAGTTTGGTGGCATGTCCCGTGAAGAGGCATCGGCACAAAACACCACCGCCCTCGTCTTCGTCTTGGTGTTGGTATTTGTCTATCTCATCCTCTGCGCCCTCTACGAGAGTATGTTCATTCCGTTGGCCGTCATGCTTAGCGTGCCCTTTGGTCTGGCAGGCAGCTTCCTCTTTGCTCACCTTTGGGGCCTCGAGAACAATATCTACATGCAGACTGGCCTTATCATGCTCATCGGCCTATTGTCGAAGACCGCCATCCTACTGACCGAGTACGCCAGCACACGGCGCCGTGAGGGCATGGGCATCGTCGCCGCCGCCCTCGATGCTGCATCCGTCCGACTGCGACCCATCCTCATGACGTCGCTCACGATGGTCTTCGGCCTGTTGCCGCTCGCCTTAGCCACAGGCGTCGGCGCCAACGGTAACCACTCGCTCGGTGTGGGCACCATCGGCGGCATGGTCATCGGCACCATCGCCCTGCTGTTCATCGTGCCCGTCCTCTTCGTCGTTTTCCAGACCATCGAGGAACGGTTCAAACGTTAAATATAGAATTCTGAGGAGTCGACCAAGCCGGCGCGAAGCGCGTACTTTACTACTTCGTGGGCTGTGTTGATACCTAACTTGCGGAAGATGTTTTTGCGGTGGGTGGTGATGGTATGGACACTGGAAAAGCGTTCGTTGGCAATCTCCTTGGTGGTCTTGCCCTGGGCTATGGCCCGCACTATCTCCGCCTCCGTCTCCGTCAGGATGCTGGGGCGCTCTTCTTCCGTCTGCTGGTGGTTAATGATGACTTCCAGGGCCCGCTGACTGATGTAGCGCTGGTGGCGCTCGACGGTCTGTATGGCCTCACGCATCTCGCTCAGCGGACCGTCTTTGAACACGATGCTGAACTGGTGGGAGGAATAGACCACGCGGCGCAGGAACTGTGGTGTGAGCTCGTCGCTGATGAGAATCCAGTCAGACAGGTTGAAGCGCTCGGCGATAATCAGCAACTGTTCCTCGTCGGCGAAGTCGAACAGCGTGTAGTCGAGTAGCACCACAGCATTCTCGTGCTCCCTCAACAAGTCCACCAGCCCCGACTTGTCGTAGGCCTTATACACCACGTTGTCCCCATGGAGCCTAAGCAGGCCCTCCAACGCAAACCGCGTCAACTCCTGATTGTCTGCTAAGATATAGTTTCTCATCGTTTCCCTTTTTAATGTCAAGAATTAGAAAATGCTACGCCACACTTTGCACCTTTGGATTAAAGAATTAGAGAATTTTCTTCGCCATACAAAGGTACGAATATATTCTCTAATTCTCAAATTCTTGATAGTTTATATTTGGTCGAGGGCCTGGGCCAGGTCGTCGATGATGTCGTCGATGTGCTCGGTGCCGATGCTCAGGCGGATGGTCGATGGCGTGATGTGTTGCTCGGCCAGTTCCTCGGGCGACAACTGCGAGTGGGTGGTGGTGTAGGGATGAATGACCAGGCTCTTCACGTCAGCCACGTTGGCCAGCAGGGAGAATATCTGCAGGGCATCGATGAACTTCCAGGCCTCTTCCTGTCCACCCTTGATTTCGAAAGTAAAGATGCTGGCACCACCGTTGGGGAAGTACTTCTGGTACAGCTGGTGGTCGTGATGACTTTCGAGGGCGGGGTGGTTTACCTTGGCCACTTTCGGGTGCTTGGATAGGAAGTCGACCACCTTCAGCGCATTCTCCACGTGGCGTTCTACACGCAGGCTCAGCGTCTCGACACCCTGCAAGAGGATGAAGGCATTGAATGGCGAGATGGCGGCACCGGTATCACGCAGGATGACGGCACGGATGCGGGTGACGTAGGCGGCAGCACCAACGGCGTCGGCAAATACGATGCCATGATACGAGGGATCGGGCTTAGAAAGGGTGGGGAACTTGTCGTTCTGTTTCCAGTCGAACTTGCCTCCGTCGACAATAACACCGCCCAGCGAGGTGCCGTGACCGCCTAAGAACTTCGTGGCGGAATGTACCACGATGTCGGCTCCGTGCTCTAACGGACGGATGAGGTAAGGTGTGCCGAAGGTGTTGTCGACGATGAAGGGGATGCCGTGCTTGTGGGCGACGGCAGCCACGCCTTCCAGGTCGAGCACGTCGCTGTTGGGGTTGCCGAAGGTCTCGGCATATACTACTTTTGTGTTGGGTTGGATGGCGGCCTCTAAGGCGTCGAGGTCGTTTACGTTGATGATGGTGTTGGTGATGCCCTGTGTGGCCAAGGTATGAGTGATGAGGTTATACGAACCGCCATAGAGGTTGTCGGCAGCCACGATGTGGTCACCAGCCTGCACGATGTTCTGTAGGGCGTAGGTGATGGCGGCGGCACCCGAGGCGACGGCCAGTCCGGCTACGCCACCCTCGAGGGCAGCCACACGATCCTCAAAGACGCCCTGTGTCGAATTGGTCAGACGACCATAGATGTTACCTGCATCGCGCAGACCGAAACGGTCGGCGGCATGCTGTGAATTGCGGAACACATACGACGTGGTCTGATAGATGGGCACAGCGCGAGCGTCGGTAGCGGGGTCAGCCTGTTCCTGGCCTACATGGAGTTGAAGGGTCTCAAACTTGTAATTCTTCGCTCTGCGAAGATTTGACCTTGTTTCTTTTTGGGTACTCATAATCTTATCCTTTCTTTTTTTATTGTTAATGTTTATTGTATCACATTTATTGTTTTTGTTTGACGGTGCAAAGGTACGGCAAAAAGAAATATC
>CACXAG010000103.1 GCA_902765585.1 uncultured Prevotellaceae bacterium | reverse complement strand
GTCGTGGTCTTTCTCACCCATCAGGCGACCGTTCTTCTCGCGAACAAATTCTGTATTGATGCCCTCGTAGTCACTGGCGGGGAAACCGTAGTAGACCCAGAGGAACGAGCATATCTGGCAGCGGGTAAAAGGCTTCTGCAACATCTCGATGCCGTCGGCACGCAGGCGGACAATCTCGCCCGGGCCCAGGTCGCGCACCACCTTGTAGTCGAGGTTGGGGAAACTGGTGGTCTCGCTGGACACGGCGAATGCCTGCAGGAACTCGTCAGTACCGATGGGCGACAGGCGGTGAATCTGCTTCTGGCCTATCACGATGGGCGTGCGTCCCAGGAAGTCGCGAGCGGCAATGATGCCGTCCTCGGTCAGGATGAGCATCGAGCACGAGCCCTCTATCTTCTGGTATACCAGGTTGATACCTTCCACAAAGGTGTCGCCCATATTGATGAGCAGGGCCACCAGCTCAGTCTGGTTGATGTTGTTGGCCGACATCTCGCTGAGGTGCATGCGCTGCTTCAGCAGTTCCGCGGCTATCTCACGCAGGTTGTTGATTTTGGCAACGGTCACCACGGCATATCGCCCCAGGTGCGAATTGACGATGATGGGCTGCGGGTCGGTATCGCTGATGACGCCAATGCCCTGATGCCCCTTGAAGGAGTCGAGTTCGTCCTCGAAGCGCGAGCGGAAATAGTTGCGCTCCAGCGAGTGGATGCTGCGGTGGAAGCCGCTATCCTCGTCGAATGTCACCAGTCCGGCGCGTTTTGTACCTAAGTGCGAGTTGTAGTCAGTGCCGTAAAACAAGTCGTTTACGCAGCTCTGTTTTGAGATAGTGCCAAAGAAGCCACCCATAATGATTTGTTATCTTGTTGTATTATTAATAACTCGTTTAGGCCTGCAAAATTACAAAAAAAACAAGAAAACAAAGCAGCCTTTGGCGTTTTTTTTCGCATCGTGCCACATTAATTAATATAAAACAAGAGCAGACAAATAGGGAAAATCCCCTCAGGGTTTAGGGAAAATCCTTTGTATATGCCTTGGTTTCTTTCTAATTTTGCACCGTGAAAAGTTAACAAAATGTCGAACAACAATAAAATTCATACCACAATGAAGAAGATGATGATAGCCCTGGTAGCAATGCTGACGATAGCAGCAACGGGCCATGCAATGAGCTACGAACAGGCACGCAACGAAGCCCTCTTCCTGACGGACAAGATGGCTTACGAGCTGAACCTGACTGAGGCGCAGTATGAGGCCGCCTACGAAATCAACCTCGACTACCTGATGGGTGTCACCAGCTACGACGACGTCTACTCCACCTACTGGGAGCGTCGCAACCTGGACCTCAGCTATATTCTGTTTGACTGGCAGTGGGAGGCCTTCTGTGCCGCCAGCTACTTCTACCGCCCACTCTACTGGGACGGCGGCTACTGGCACTTCGGCATCTACGCCCGCTATCCGCACCGCGACTACTTCTACTTCGGGCGCCCGGTGTTCTATGCCAGCTATCGCGGCGGTCACGCCTGGCACCACGTCGGCGGTCACGGCTACTATTACCACCATCGCGACCACTACCATCCCGCACCGGCTCCCGGACGCTCGCACTTCGGCATGCTGGACCGCTGGAACCGTGGTGACTACCGCGCCCACCACTCTGGCAGCCAGCGTCACGGCCAGACCTACAGGCAGTTCGGCGGCAACCGTAACAGTTCCACCCGTACGACGGTGGACAACCGTGGCCGGCTCTATACCGACCGTGGCACGGGGCACATCGGCGGCAGCCATGATGCAGGAAGAGGTTCAAGTCATAGCAGCAGCAGCCATTCGGGCAGCGGCAGCGGAAGCGGAAGGTCGTTTGGTGAGAATCCCAACCGTAGCAGCAGCTCGCACAGCAGCGGTTCGTTCAGCGGCAGCAGAAGCTCGTTCAACAGCGACAGCAGAACTTCGCGCAGCAGCGGTTCGTTCAGCGGAAGCAGTAGCAGAAGCTCGTTCAGCAGCGGCAGCAGCAGCATGCGCAGCAGCGGTTCGTTCAGCGGAGGCAGCAGCCGCAGTGGCGGATCATTCAGCGGAGGCAGTCATAGCAGCAGCGGCGGAGGTCGCAGCAGCAGCGGAGGCCGCTCGTACGGCGGACACCGTTAAGATGCGGACTTCGGCATTCATCATCCGCTGCACCTCACGCATCGTACAGCCGGCATAGACAGCCAGAATGGCTTTGTTGATGATGCCATGACCTACGGCCACCACCCTTTTTCCCGGGTAGGTGGCCGTTATATATATAAGAAAGGTACGCGCACGGGCCAGCAGGGCCTCCTCGCTCTCTATGTCGTCGGGCCATACCTCGCCCTTCAGGTCGGGAATGAATCGCCCCGTAAAGCCGCCCCAGTCGCGCTCGCGCAGCAGGGGCGTCGTCACTACGAGCAAGCCGTGCGGCGCGGCGATGATCTCTGCCGTCTGGACAGCCCGTCGCAGGTCGCTGGCCACCACGGCATCGAAAGCCTCACCGGCCAGCCGTTCGGCCACCATGCGGGCCTGCTCCCTACCCTTTTCGTTCAGACAGCCGTGCGTCTGCCCCTGCATAATCTGCTGGGCGTTGTCTACGGTCTCGCCGTGCCGCACCAAATAGAGAACTGTTTCCATATCACTATTTTGCCAAATTCTCCCAATCGGAAGTTATCGTCATTTTGCCAAATTCTCTCCCAAGCGGAAATAGTCGAAGTCGGCCATGCCGCCAGACTGCTTGGTGGCAAAATGGAAGAGGGCGAAACGATAGCCGCAGAAGTCGGGCCAGTCGTAGTGCATCTGCAAGGTATCACCGATGGTGTTCCAGGCTTTGCCGTCGAGGCTGTAGGAGAAGGTGGCCTTGTCGGTACATTCGCGGAAGTCGCAGTTCACGCGCAGCCAAACTTTAGAGGTGAGAGGTGAGGTGTGACAGGTAAGAGGAATCCTGGCTATCTCCTTGCCCACGGCATCGCCCTTGTCCATGGCTTTCTGCATGACAAGGAAGAGCTGGCCATTCTCGCGCTTCACGCCCACGAAGCCGTAGCGGTTCTGGAAGCAGGACAGTCCGGCCACGTCGCCGTCCTTCAACTGCGAGCAATTCAAGAGCACCTCGCCCTGACAGGTGGGGCCATAGACGCGCTGAGTCAGCGTGTTGCGGGCCTCGCGGATATGCTTGACGACGGCGGTGGTCTTCAGTCGGAGCCATCCCTTGCGCTCGGTGAGGCTCCAGCCCTGCATGTCGGGCACGTGGTTCCACTGCCACACGGGCTTCAGCCAGCCCTGCTGCTTGTTGCCCAGGATGCTGTTCTCCCAGCGCCAGCCGAAGCGGCTCTTCGACTTGGCAGGCTTCCAAGAGTTGAACTCGTCGCTCTGCACGATGCCGATGCCCTTTTGTGCGGGCAGGTCGACAACAAATGGTGTGGTCATGTTCTTGCCTGCGGGCAGTTGGTCGGTGGTCTTGCCGGTGCCTACGAGGGGCCATCCGTCGTCGCTCCACGTCATGGGCAGCCATACGGGCATGCGGCCCACGCTGCCGTAGTCCTTGAAGAGGAAGCACCACCACTGGCCGTCCTTAGCCTGTACGATGCCACCCTGTCCGATGCCGTTAGTGCGCATCACCACCTTGCCGTCGCCATCGACCATCTCGCCGCCGAAGACCAGCCGTCCTTCCCACTGGCCGTCGAAGAGGTCGCGGGAGCGCCACACTATCTCCTGGCGCTGGCCGTCCATGCCCTGAATCATGAAGATGTAGTAGTAGCCGTTGATTTTGTAGCCGTGATAGCCCTCGGCGCGCAGTCCGCGGGCAGGGTTTTCGAGGTTGGCGTAGTCGATGACCTTGCGTCGCTCCGAGACGGTGACGTTCCAGTCCTTGTCGACCTTCATCTCGCGCAGGTACATGGCGTGGTCGTCGAAGGTGTCAGCGGGGTGCAGCACGTACTTCTTCACCTCCTTGCCCGTGTCGTCGAACAGCAGGCCCGGGTCATAGCACTTATCAGTCTGCGACACGTGCCAGCGGCCGTTCTCGATGTCGTCGGTCACGTAGAAATAGGTCTTGCCGGTCGTGTTACAGGTCATAATCATGTAGTAGAGCTTCTCATAGGGGTCGTAGCGCAGGTTGGTGGCCCACTGACCGTTGCTGTACTCGCTCTTGCCGTTCAGCAGGCGGAAGTTGTCGCCCTCGTCCAGCGCGTCGTAGGCGTAGTTCACGATTTCCCAGTTCACGAGGTCCTTCGACTTCATGATGCCGCAGCCCGGGGCAAAGTGCATCGTGGTCGATACCATATAATACGTATCGCCCACCAGGATGATGTCGTGGTCGGGCACGTCGGCAAACAACATCGGGTTCTGGAATTGTGCGCTGGCAGTCAGCGCCATGAGTGCCACGAGGGCACAGGTCAAAAACTTTTTCATCATTTTTATATTACCTTACTATGACTTTCTTTCCGTTTCTGATATACACGCCATTGGTCGGATGTTCGACTTCAATACCCTGAAGCGTATAGTATTTACCACTGTCCCGATGGTCGGCACTGACCGAATGAATGCCGGTAGGCTCTGGCACGTAGGCGGTAATCTGGTTGAGCACCTTTTGTGTGCGTAGGGGGAAATACAGATTCTTCAGACGCTTGCGCTCCTTGGCATATTGTCCGTCAACGGTATACACAGTAGATGCATAGCCATAGCCATTAGGGACATCGCGACGATAGTCACCCCAGCGAGCTGCCTCGCAATAAAGTGCCGACGAAATGGAATTGTAGAGACTGTCCCACACTTCCACGACAGACTGTTTGCCGAGCAGTCCGTCCTTCGCCAACACCTCCTTGGCGCGTGCCAAATAGCGGCTGGCAAACTGCGGATGCTTCAACAGTCTGTTGAAGATGCCGGTAGGCGACTCCTTGCCGCTGTTCTTGGTGAGCACATTCTCAGAATCATTATCAAAGATTAATTCAGAGTCCCAACAGAGAAAACGGAAACCGGGGGCATTTTTGGCATTGCTACGGATGGCATACCAGTTATGATAGTCCCAGTCGGTATTGCCAGCATACTGGTTGATAAGCATATAGTCGATGAAATTATCGATGTCCAACAGTTCCGTCACCCGTTGATAATCCTCAGCGGTAGTGGCCTCATCAACGGCAGTAACCATCTTGTTCCAGGCATCGAGTGAACCTTCAGAGGCTTCGATATGATTGCCGCCTTCCTCCTCTATCTTGACAACATCAATGTCCGACTTCTTACCGCCCAGATGATCCTTGCCATACTGGTCGTCTACACGCTCGGCGATGTTGTAGATGCCCCAGTACATACCATTGAGAAACAGGTGGACGTAGAGGGCATTGACACTGGTATGTCCCATCTTTCGCTGCATTCGGCGTGCCCAGACGTCACGAGTGTATTGTGCCTTGTCGCGGTTGCTACCCAACCAGTGTTGCCAGGCATTGCCGAAATGGCAACGCAACACCAACTGTCCGAACTTATTCGGCTCGCCATCGCCAAAGAGGTTGTATTCCAACTCCGACGGCCCGTATTTCTTCTTAAACACCAGACGCATGGAGTGCTTGGGATTCTTTTCGGCCAAGCGACCGTGACCACCGTGCAGCTTGATGCCACAGTTGATGCTCATGTCGTGGTTCTGCGGACCACCAAAGAGTTCGGCGCTACACGGGCGCGTCCATCCGTTACCCGTTGGGTCGCCTACAGGAGGACCGGTATAGATGTAGATGCCTCCTGTCTCTTCGTTGTTCTCGTGACTGAAGAAATTCCCCTTATCAGAAACCACCGAGAGAATGGGCAACTGCTTCAAGCCCTCGATGATTTTGGGTCGCAGCGTCGCGTCGTTGGTCATCTCGGGGTCCATCTCGTAGTCGGCAACGGCCGTTCCTTCAATCTGTGTATACTGTCCCCATGTAGAGGGATAGCCCTCAGGATTGTTGGGCTGGCTCAGTACCGAAGCAATAAAGATGTAGCTGGCCGTCGCCGACACCGACGTCACAGCACCATCCTTTACTTCTACCGCTCTCAGAATCGTTGTCTGCGTCAGCTGGAGGGGCTCCGTATAGAGACTACTTTGGGCTGTCGGCTCACTGCCGTCAGTGGTATAGCGTACCTCTGCCGTAGCATCTGTCGGAGTAACGCTCACGTCCAGGCGATCAACATCATAGAGTCCATGATGCTCGCTGAACATAGGTTGTGCCTCAAGTGTACAGGCCGCAAATGCCATGAGGGCAACGGTCACAATTCTTTTCATTTTACAAATATCTTCTTTCCGTTCTTGATATAGATACCGTGTTGGGGATTCAGGACCTGGCGGCCCTGCAAGTCGTAGACGCAATCTTTATCAATTATCATTTTTCCATGAGCCATTGAAACGATTCCCGTAGCGTCATAGCTGCTGGCGGTCAGGATGAGCTGGCCGAGGATGCATAGACAATGTACGAGCGGCTGGTGCCGTCAACGGTGATGTTGTCTGCCATCGCGGGCAGCAATCCTGCCGTGAGCAGGAGTAATGCGACAATAAACTTTTTCATGATTAATAAGATGTTCTCGATTATTCCGATGCAAAGGTACGAAAAAATCAACAAAAAGCACATAGAACTTTGTTACATAAATTATGGTAAAATGTCTTTATCGCATATTATGGCCCCTTTATTTGCCATTTTTCACAATAATTCCTTATCTTTGCAAAAAAATTGCGAGAACAGGCTGCGCCTCAGCAATCTGAGCGAGCTCGATTGCATTCGGCTTGCACTGTCCTTGCATCCGAATGGCTGTAAAAACTGAAATGAAAAAGATGACTACCCTACTGCTGGCACTCTTCGCCCTGACGGCAGGTGCCCAGACAAATAATGCCCAGCTCATCAAGGAGCACTGCTACGCCGACTACAAACTGATGTACAAGCAACCCGAGGGCGGCGCACTCATTTATCCCTACATCACGCCGGGCAGCCACCAGTATGCCCGCGTGCTCTGGGACTGGGACTCGTGGCTGTCGGACGTGGCCTTGCGCCAGATTCTCGCCGACATCGGAACGGAGGCAGACCGTCAGGAGGCACTGCAATACGAGCAGGGCTGCGTGCTGAACTACCTGGCCTACACCTCTCTGGACGACGGCTACATGCCCATGGTGGTCGATGCCGAGAGCGACCCAGCCAAGATGAAGCCCAAGGACATCTACGCCACCAACATGCACAAGCCGGTCATCGCCCAGCACGCCGCGTTCATCAGCCAACAGTGTGGCAACGATGCCTCGTGGCTCCGCGAAGGCTTCCCACGCATGCAGGCCTTCATTCGCAACTATCAGGAGCATCACCGCCATGCCGCCACAGGACTCTTCTATTGGCAGGACGACCTGGCCATCGGCGTTGACAACGACCCTTCGACCTTCTTCCGCCCCAAAGGCAGCTCGGCCAGCATCTACCTGAACTGCCTGATGTACCGTGAACTGCAGGCGATGGTCTGGCTCGCCCGACAACTGAACCTCGGCAACGAGGCCGATGCCTATGACCGCGACGCACAAGCCTTGCGCGACGCCATACGGCAATACTGCTGGGACGAAAAGGACGGCATGTACTATTCCGTCGACCTCAACCTGCTGCCCTATACCGGCGAGCCGCAAATCATCTTCGGCAAGCCGTTCGTGCTCCACAAAGGGGCGCCGCGCGACTATCCCTGCCTCATCCAGCGCATCGGCTGCTGGTCGGGCTTCATGACGCTATGGGCAGGCATCGCCACACCCGAACAGGCCCGCCGCATGGTTCGCGAGAACCTGACCGACGAGCGTACCTTCTGGGCACCCTACGGAGTGCGGACGCTCTCGCGCTTGGAGAAAATGTATAACCTGCGTGCCACCAACAACCCCAGCAACTGGCAGGGTCCCATCTGGGGCATCTCCAACTATATGGTATTCCGAGGACTTGCCGACTACGGCTTCACGAAGCAGGCCCGCCAACTGGCCAACAAGACCGTCGCCCTCTTCGGCAACGACCTGCGCAACGAGGGCGCCCTCCACGAGTATTACACCCCCGAGACTGGCGCCCCCATCATGAATAAAGGTTTCCAGAACTGGAACTACCTCGTGCTCAACATGCTTGCCTGGTTAGAACGTCGCCCCGTCGTCCGCGAGTTTTAATGTTTAATATTTAACTTCCGCTGCTATGCGTCCCATCACCTCATAGCCCATGGGGTTGTTTTCTTCTGAGCTTGCTCGTCGTTCATTTCATTTACTGTGGCATCTTTTGTGGCACCAGCTATAAAAGCTATTAGGCTACGTCCTATTATCGAATATGGTGAAAGATTTAGAAAAACATACATTTTTCGTGTAATATTTGGAAGCTTGGAGGAAAAATCGTAATTTTGCAGCATAACAGACAATCAACGACGATTATGGCAGATAAAATAAACTACGGCGTATTCCCGAATCCTCTGCCCCCTCTGCCCGATGCAGAAGGGAAAACCACCTATCAGGTGCGTCACATGCCCAATGGCACGATGAACGAGAAAGAGTTTCTGGCTCATCTGAAGTATCACAACACCTACAACACCATCATGATGCAGTCGTCGCTCAGCGTGTTGAGGGATGAGATTATCGAGCAGTTGCGCGAGAACAAGCGGTTCCGCATTGACGGTGTTGGCACGTTCCAGATGAAAGTGGGCCTGATAACAAAGCACGACGAGGAGGGCAATCCCATCAAGCCCCATTTCACCGACCCCAACAAAATAACGGCCAACGATGTGGAGGTGCAGGGTGTCAGCTTCACGCCCGACCCCAGCTTCGTGAAAGCGTTGAAGGCCAAGACTTCCACCCACAACAAATACGGTCGCGGAGTGGCAGGCAGAAACACGCCCTACACCCGCGAACAGATTGTCGAATTCCTCGATAATTACTTGAAAGAGAATCATTCCATCACTCGCAAACAGATGCAATATGCGCTGAATATCACAAAATACCAAGCCCAGAAATGGCTCGACGAACTGACAGCGGAGGAATTCTCAAAATACTATGGTAAGAAGCAGGGGAATACCTACGTCTACTATCGTTACGGCGGGGAGTAATACTCCCTGCGCATCGTTTTTTAGGCCGGACTTAAGCATCAGTTAATTACGTTCCCTTCAATTTACTACTTATGTCAGAAGATACTGCCACTATAGTAGTAGCATTCTCCCACTTAAGTAGCAACTATATGCCACTTAGGTAGTAGGTTCGTTAAATACTGCCTCATGGCGGCATAGAACCAGTCTCATGACAACTTAGATACGGTCTCATAACAAATAGCGAGGCTCTCAAAGTAGAGAACCTCGCTATTATATCTATGGTGCTTCCAAGGGCTATCCTGCGTCCCTGTCCCTGCGAGCCGTTACAGGCGGCAAGTTATACCGATTTTGGTCTCGAAGGTCTTGGCATGCACACTGCTGTTTTCACGCAGGATGAGATCCTTGTCGTAATAGTAGTTGTAGTGCGTGCGGCGCCAATAGTAGGTTCCTGAGAGGTTGAGAGACCACTGCTTGGCCAGGTGGAACTCAAAGATGGGGTTAATGACCAGCAGGGCAGCGTTGCTGTTGTCACCCTGCACGTTCAGGTAGTGCAGATCCTTCTCGCCACTGACGTAGGCATCCAGGTCCTTGTCCTCGTAGCCCTTCCAGGTGTAGAGGCGGAAGTACTTCGCATTGAGCATGATGCGCCCGAACTTGCCGAAGTCGAGCTGCGTCTTCGACTTGATGCTGAAGCCGCTGCCCATGTTGTAGTCGCGCTCAATGACGTTGAAGTAATCGCTCTTGGTACCGCCCAGCAGGATGCCGCTCAGGAAGATGCGCTGCTCCATCTTGGAGAGGGCGCCGGCCTGAGGCATCGACAGGATGAAGCCGGGACCGAAACCGGCAGCCTCGCTGATGCGGTAGGGAATCAGGTCGGAGCCGTCCTCAATGGGGTTGGAGTCGTAATAGTTGTAGTGCTGGTAGATACCAAACTCGCCAACCATACTCTCGCCGTCCTTGGTCTTGGCAGGACGGTCGATAATCGGCGTACTCCACAGACGGCCTACGATGCTGATGTTGTTGACCGACTTCTGACCGCCGCCTATGCTGAGGGTGGCGTCAAGGTCGAAGAAGTCGTAGGGCGTCTTGTGGCTCTCACCGTCCACGGACGTGCCGTAGAGCAGATAGAAGTTCAGATACGGGGCGTGCACACCGCGGAACAAGGCTCCGTCGTCGGCCAGATAGCGCCAGCCCACGGTGAACGACACGTCGACAGGAATCTGATTGAAGTCATGATAGCGGTAGTTCCGGCTCTTCACCCGCCAGGCATCGCCGCTGATGATACGGTGAAGACCCTGGATGGGGTTGATGATGGTGGCAGCGGCCTCGCGCCAGAAGCGCTTCCAGCCGCGGTCGCGGTCGTCGAGGATGGTATGGCTCAGGCGGTGGGTCATTTCACCGAGTGCCATACCGCCACACGACGTGGCAATGAGGTCGTTGATGGCCGGCGGCTCCGTCTCGCCCAGGAACTCCCACATCAGCGAACCGCCCAGGGCGTAGGGTGCTGACTCCCAGAAGGTCAGACCGTTGGTACGTGCAGCATTGAAGTAGAGGTTGCCGTGATAAGGATGGGCAAACATGTTGGTGACGAAGAAGTCGTTGTCCCACACCAGACCGTCGGTGAAGTTGTGCTTCAGCGAGTTCAGCGTGGTCTGCGCAAAATCGGACTTCAGCACCCAGCGGTCGAACAGTTGCACGCCGACGTTGATGGCCGTCACCTCGGCGACAGCCTGCCAGTAGCGCTTCCTGACGGGCAGGGCCATCGTGGAGTCGCCATACACTATCTGGTTTCGCTTCTCCTCCCAGGCCTTCATCCAGGAGTCGTGATTGCCGCGTGCCTGACGGTAGGTCAGACCCAGCTCGAACAACGGACGGTTGCGGTAGGTCTCGTTACGGTTGTAATAACGGGTCAGTCCCCAGCCCACCGAGGCGAAGGCGCCGAACTTCTTGCTGAACTGGTAGTCGGCATTGATGCGCGCCTGCAACGAATAGAGGCGTTCGGGCTTGTCGTCGCTGTTCTTAGCGAAGGTCTCCACATGGTAGTAGCCCACATCACCGCTCACGCTCCATTTGTCCGACAGCTGCTTGTACTGTCCCAGACGATAGAACAGCGCTCCCGAGAACTTCGAGTCGAGTCCCATGAAGTGAGTACCTACACCTATTATATTATAGGTACTCTTGTTGCGGAAGCGGGCAGCCAAGTTAATCTTGGTCGACGTTCCGCCATAGAGCATGTAGTCAATCTTGGTGGTGGGGTTGATGTTCACCAGACCTATCTTACGGCCAATGCTGTCGTAGCTGAGGTTGACAATACCCACCTGCCAGCCATTGGGACGCTTGCGGGCGATGTTGAACAGACCAATCTGGGCTCCCTTCAGCGAGTCGGCATAGTTGATGGCACCCATCTGCCAACCGTTCATCTTGCCCGACGCCACATTCAGGAGAACCGACAGCTGCAGTCCCTTGTCCATCTCGCGGGTGATGTTGTTGATGCCAGCCAACTGGAAACCACTGAACTTACCGCCAGTGACGTTGGAGAAAGTACCATACTGGAACCCCTTGCCACCGTCAAGGGCCACTGACGAGAGAACACCAAACTGGACGTCCTTCACCGAGTCCTGGCCGCTGACGATGCCCACAGGGAATTTCTGCGCTCCTGCGGAGCTAAATAATAATGAAAAAATAAAAAATAATAAACCTCGCGGTATCAACCTTACTTTATCCTTCATTATCAACTCTTTACTCATCTTATTCATTGATTACTCTATTTAGTTTTTTATTGATTATCTTTTCATTATTATTTTTTATTTCTTATTTAGGGCGTAGCCCGCAATCAAATACTGAGTTCGTCGAGCACAGTAATCAGGCGCTTGTCGAAGCGCTTGTCGGTGCGGATGCACTCTGAGAAGGGCACATAGACCACCTCGTTGTTGCGCACACCCACCATGACGTTGCGCTGTCCTTGCAGGATAGCCTCGATAGCACCGACGCCGGTACAGCTGGCCAGGATGCGGTCACGGGCCGAAGGGCTGCCGCCGCGCTGCAAGTGGCCGAGGATAGATACACGCACGTCGAACTCCGGGAACTCGTGCTTTACACGGTCGGCATAGTACATGGCACCGCACTTGGGACTCTCGGAGACGATGACGATGCACGACTTCTTGGACTTGCGGATGCCGCGGCCCATGAAGGCTGCCAGCTGGTCAACGTCCGTAGCCTCCTCAGGCACGATAGCGGCCTCGGCACCACAGGCGATGGCGCAGTTCTGAGCCAGGAAGCCAGCATCGCGACCCATCACCTCGATAAAGAAGATGCGCTCGTGTGAGTTGGCAGTGTCGCGGATGCGGTCCACGCACTCCATGATGGTGTTCATGGTGGTGTCGTAGCCAATGGTAGCATCGGTACCGTAGAGGTCGTTGTCGATGGTGCCGGGCAAGCCGATAACGGGGAAGTCGAACTCCACGCCGAAGTTCCAGGCGCCGGTCAGCGAACCGTTGCCACCAATGACGACGAGGGCGTCGATCTCCTCCTTCTGACAGGTCTCGTAGGCCTTCTGCCGACCCTCGGGCGTCATGAAGTCCTTCGAGCGGGCAGTCTTCAGAATGGTACCGCCCCTGGTGATGATGCCCGAGACGTTCTCAGTGGAAAACTCCTTCACCTCATCGAGGATGAGTCCTTCGTAGCCGCGGTAGACACCCTTGATGCGGAACTGGTTGTAGATGCCGGCGCGCGTCACGGCACGGATGGCTGCGTTCATGCCGGGGGCATCGCCGCCCGACGTCAGAATACCGATAGTCTTAATCTTTCCCATAGTCGTTGCTTTTATTGTTTATTGGTTCACGTTTATTGTTTCGCGTTTCGTGTGCAAAGATACACATTTTTTGCGATATGACGCATTTTATGGCAAAAAAACTTTATCCTCTTGGTTATTTCCTTTTTTTGTAGTACCTTTGCAGCAGAATTTACGACATTATCCATAAAATAATTGTATTTACTATGAATCTTACAGTTTTGATTAGCGTTGTTATAGTAATTGCTGCTGGGGTCTGGATGTTCATCGTTCGCCGCCGCGACGCAAGGAAGATGGACTTAGCCTTGAAGCGTGCCCAGAAGAGTGAACAACTAAAGTCGGTATTTATTGACAATATCAGCCGTACGCTCCGTGTGCCATTGACTGCCATTAACGGCTATTGCGACCTGCTTCTTGAGGAGAACGGCGAAAACAAGCTGTCTGCCCAGACAAAGGAATTGGTGAACAATATCTCCAAAGACACAAAAGAGTTGTCAGAGTATGTCGACCAGCTCCACGAAATGTCCAAGTTCGAGGGTATCACGCCATCCTTCACCTTCATAGAGGTCAACCTGATTGAACTCATGGCATCCTACAAGCGTGAGGCCATGAACTTCACCAAGCCCGACGTTGCTGTACGCGTCACCACCGAACTGTCGCCGCATTGCAGGGCTATCCTTGACACCAATCTCATGCACCAGTTGATGATGCATCTGCTGAAGAATGCTGCCAACCATGTTGTCCAGGGAGACATCTTCATCAGATACGCCTGTGAGCGCCGAGGACTGAAAGTCTCTATCGCCTATACTGGCATGGGGCAGTCCGAACTGGTAGGCGAGGACATCTACTCGTTCCTGCAGAAGGATGATGCCCTGAAAGATGCCGGCAATACTTCTCTGTTTGGAATTGCCATCTGCAGGGCTATCGTCGACATGTTCGGAGGTGAATTCTATCTGGATTCGGGTGCCGACAAGAAAACCGTTGCGTCGTTCTGGTTCCCCTGCACGATGAAGGATATATATAAGGATCTATAATTATAAGTCCGCACCGCTCATTGGCATAGCCGGTCAGGTCAACCTGGCCGGCTATGTCCATTTCTTCATCAGCCGGAACTGATAACTGTAGACCAAGCAGGCGAGACCGAGATAGGCGGCAGCCTGGATCCAGAGGATACGAATCTCGGGCAGTACCTGGCTGACGCTGGCTCCCATGGAGTTGACGCGGATGAAGGCACGAACGCCGAAGGTGCTGGGGAATATCCACGACACACCCTGCCATGCTGCGGGGATGCTGGACTGCGGCCACGACACGCCCGTCAGGAATAAGAGGGGCACGGAGACAAATACCATCAAAAGCATCACATTTTCACGATAGCGGATGAGGCACGACACGGACAGACCGAAGAACACGCTGGCCAGCGTGTAGGGCAGCAGCATCCAAAAGAGCGTCCAGCCAGTACCCAACTGCGGAAAGGAAAACATGGCGGGCACAGCCATCGAGAGGTAGGCGGCAGCGACGGCACCAATCATGCCATAGCACAGTGCCTTGCCCCACACGATGCGGTAGGCGCCGCGGTAGTGCGGGTCGTCGTCGGGGATGAGTTGTCCGTTCCTATGGCGCTCGCGGGCAGTGCCGGCGGACATGCCGATGCCGAGGGCGAGGGCCTGCTGCAGGATAAGCATGAGCACGGCGGGCAGAACGCACGAGCCGTAGCCGCCAGTGGGATTGAACAGGGCCACGTCATCGACGGCTAAGGGCTGCGCCGTAATGGCGTCCTCGCGCTTGGTGTAGTTGCCGGCACGCTTGATGTTCAGCCCAGCGCCAAGGCGGCCGGCCTCAACCATTGCGGTCTGGTAGACAGCCTTGTAGGCAAGCATCAGCGACATGTCGCAATAGACGCTGACGGTGGCTTGCTCGCCGCGGTTGATGCGCTCGGCGAAGTCCGACGGAATGAGGTAGATGCCCTTCACCAACTGTCGGCTCACCAGCGAACGCGCCTCGTCAAGGTCCTCGGCGTAGTACTTGATATGCACGTCGGGCGAGGCGTCGCAGTCGTTGATGAACTGCCGCGAGAGGGCTGAGTGCGACTGGTCGACGACAACCACGGGCGTCTCGTGCAGCGACTCGTTATTGTATATCCACGAGTAAATCAGCGGGTAGCCTAACGGCACCACGACGAGGAACATCAGCACGCCCTCGTCCTTGATGACCTGCAGCAACTCCTGCCTGAAAATATAGAGCACATCGGTGAAGTGTTCGCGTAATCTGTTAAGGAATGTAGACATAGTTCAGCATGGCGTTTTTAATCTTACGAAGTACGAACCAAGGCAGCAGCGTAAAGGCTACGAGTGCCACGAGGTGGAACCAGACATCGATGACGGGGAATCCGTTGAGCACCGTGGCCTGGTAGAGCATCCAATAGTGACGCAGGGGGAAGAGCCACGACATGGCCTGCAGCGACGCATCCATGCCCGCAATGGGGAAGGCCGAGCCGCACATCGAAATCGAGAGCACCGACCACAACGAACAGATACTCATCGACATACGCAGCGACGGCATCAGTCCAAAGGCGAAGATGCCGAAACCCAGTCCGCCGGCCACCTGCAGCAGACAGAGCCGCACGATGCTCCAGACGCCGCCGAGCCGCGGGAAGTGCAGCACCTCGAAGATGTAGTACTCGTAGAAGAAGATGACGAGCAGGAATACCAGCGCATGGACGATATACTTGCCCAGGATGGCCACCAGGATGTTGTCGCC
>CACXAG010000102.1 GCA_902765585.1 uncultured Prevotellaceae bacterium | reverse complement strand
CCAAAGTCGACGTCGAGCATCGTACCCTGGGCACCTTCGCAGAGAATGCTCTTGCCAGAGCGCAGCACCTGATTGATTTCGTGCTCCGAGTCGACCAAATGGAACTGGCGCAGATAGTCGATACCCTGAAGCCACTTCTTCTCTACCTCGTCGATATTGTATTCAAAACCGAGTGACTTGAGGATAGCCTCGTGGCGTGCCTTATGCGCAGCATACTTCTCCTCGAAACCATCGAGGATGTCACCCACGCGAAGACCGTTGCGGCTCACCTTGTCGGTATAGGTCGGGCCAATACCCTTACCTGTCGTGCCTACCTTGTCCTTGCCTTTCTGTGCCTCGTAGGCAGCATCGAGTACGCGGTGGGTGGGCATGATGAGATGTGCCTTCTTCGAGATGTGCAGACGCTCGCGCAACTGATGGCCGCTAGCCTCCAATGCCTGTGCCTCCTCCATGAAGAGGTCCGGGGCGAGCACGACGCCATTGCCGATAATGTTTACCTTACCGCCCTGGAAGATGCCAGAGGGAATGGAGCGAAGAACATACTTCTGACCCTCAAACTCCAGGGTATGTCCGGCATTGGGACCGCCCTGAAAGCGAGCTATCACATCGTACTGCGGGGTCAGCACATCGACCACCTTACCTTTTCCTTCGTCGCCCCACTGGAGTCCCAACAGGACATCAACTTTACCTTGATTCACCATTTTATTTACTATTTAACTATTTACTATTTGGCAATTTACTATTGTTTAGTTTCTTCTTTTCATTCTTAAGCTTGTTCTGCTGTCGGGTGATAGCCGCCTGACAGGTGCTACAGATGCCATAGACATAGAGCGAGAAGCCGTCCTTGCGAAAGCGCTTCAGATGTACAGACTCAAGGGCATCGTTGATCTTCTGTGACTTGAACTCCGTCACCCTGCCGCATACCGTACAAATCTGGTGGCTGTGGCTGTTGTTGTCGTAGCACGCCTCATACTTGGTAGACCCCTGGAAACGGTGCCGGATGACCAACCGCAGTTCCATGAAGAGTTTGAGCGTGTTGTAGAGTGTCGCCCGACTGACAGGAAAACGCTCCTTGTCATTCAGTCTGTCGCCCAACTCCTCTAACGTGAAATGGCCATTCATGCTATACACGGCATCGAGGATAGCAAAGCGCTCGGGAGTCTTGCGCAATTGGTTCAGCTCTAAGTAGTTGGTCAGGATATTCTTGACCGTTACCTTAACGTCTTCTTTCATTTTATGCGTATGAAATGGTAAAAACCGCACAAAATTACTACTTTTTCTTCACAATCGGGCAATAATTATTTAAAAAAGTTCTAAATTGACGGATTTTTTATTGTTTATTGGTTATTGGTTAATGGTTATTGTTTATTGGTTAATGGTTATTGTTTATTGTCATTCGTTGACATAGCCACATTGCGGACAAGTGCCCTTGTGCTGAAGCGGTTGGCCACAGTGGCCGCAGCGATAGCGGTAATGGGCAAAACGGAAGAAGCGCCAAAAGGCGTATGCAACGTAGGCTATCAGTAGCGGATAGCCAATATAATAAAGCGTAAAAATGCTGAAGACGACGTAGATGACAGCACAGACAGCGGCAAGTCCCGCCAAATAGAGCACAGCCTCGACGCCCTGGAGCTTACGGAACACATCGTCAAGAACGGCAACGCCCACGATGATGATGGCCCAGACGGCTGCCACGAAGATGCCCAGGTGTAACGGCAGGGCAAAGGGGTTGAGCGAGGGGTGATAGTAGAAATGGCGCCACGACTCGGGACCGAACATCTGAATGGACGCATAGAGCGCAGCCGACGAGGCCACCAGCACACATAGCAGCGTGGGATAGAAAGAGTCAATGTCATTGAAATGTACGATATAAGCCTGACGTCGCAACAGGCGTCGCATGGCGTAGGCACTACCGACAATCACACAGACAGCCAGGAATATCAACAGGTGGGTATCGGAGAAGAAATCGATGAACTGCGAGATAGGATCGTCTGGAGAGACTCCCTGCAGCAGTTCGCTCTCACGAATCCAGCCTTGGGTAATCTGGTCGCGAGCCACCTTGACCCATACGGAGTCGATGGTGTCGGTAGGCACAGTTTGTATCTCAGCGACGACAATGCGCTCTCCCTTGGTGACATAGACGGTATCGAAGGTCATCTCGGGCAGTTCGTCGGACAACGGCAGGGAGGAAACGTTGACAATGAAGTTGAAGTTCTGGGTATAGTGGTGCGTGGTAGAGAAAGAGATAGAGTCTATCTGCTGCTTGGTCAGGTCCCAGGCATCAGGCGTGCGCTGCCGGTGGTTGTAGCAGGCGCATAGCGACAGGGTCGCTATGCTAAAGAATAAATAATGAATAATAAATAAAAAACTCTTCTTCACGCCTACCATTTACTTATTACTTAATCGTTATTTTTTATTTCTTATTTTTTATTTATTATTTAGGGCCTAAGGCCGCATCTTTGGCCGCATCTTTGGCCGCAAAAACATTCATTTGACAGTGTTTGCAATCAAACTCCAGGCGGAATAGGCGTCCGTCGCCCAGACGCAGGCTGAGTGGTTCCTTCCATAAGGGATGCTGGCCACCATGCTTGACACAATAGCCCATGGCGTAGCGCAGACAATGGCGGCACTGCATGACAGGCCCATCGCCACCACGTAGTTCATAGGCAGAGAGACAATCGGCACCATAGAACTGCTGTGACAGACGGTTGGAGATGTTGTAGAGGTATGGGTATTTAGAGGTGAGAGGTGAGAATATAGAGGTAAGAGGATAGTTTGCACACTGAGGTGTTGCGGATTGAGGTAACCTCTCACCTCTCACCTCTAACCTCTTACTACTCATCTTTTCCACTAACTGGCGACGGAGGTCAGCCAGCAGGCTGCTGGGAATGAAACAGTTGAATCCATCAGGCAGCTCTACCCCACTACATTCGTATGGCGTTCCCCCCAACTTGGAGAGCTGGCGGATGATGTTTTCGCGCTGGGGCTTTTCTGCCTGCTGGTGTTCGCAAGAGACAGCAACGGTGACATCGCGACAGGTTAGGCTAAAACCGTCGTTGGTCAGCGAGAGACGGAAGGTGACAGGAATCTTGCGCTCGGCACTGGGACGTGACAGCAGACGTTCGAACTCCTGGTCGTTATTGCGGTAGAGGGCGGTTCCCGGGTGAAGGTTGGCAGGCATCTGCTGGGGAAACAGCCGATTGCCCTCAGCCCGGTTGACACGAAAGCCCTCCAGTTCACGGTTAGCATTGATGAAGCACAGGCCGTCGCCATTGGCAAAGGATGCTGTGCCCGCCACATTGAACGACCCACGACGGATTTCCTTGACACGTCCCACATATTCACCCATCGCTTTAGGCGTGTCGGGCGAGAAGACGTCGGTGCGTACCGAACGTCTGTCGGGCTGGCGACCATTCAGGAAATAAGTCGTAAAGCCCCGATTGAACGTCTTCTGCAAGTTGGGGGTGAAAGTATAGGTACAATGACCTGCTGAGGCACGACAATAGCGGTCGGGGTGACGAGCAACGAGGGCATCCAACTGTTGGCTGTAAGCTGCCGTGACATTCTTGACGTAGCTGACATCCTTCAGCCGACCTTCTATCTTAAATGAGGTAGCACCTGCCGCTGCCAGTTCCTCCAGATGCTGGCTCTGGTTGAGGTCCTTCAATGACAACAGATAGCGCTGGTGTTCCAATTCGCGACCATCGGCATCGACAAGGTCGAACTTCATTCTGCAGAACTGTGCACAGGCTCCACGGTTGGCTGAACGTCCGAAGCAATGCTGCGAGGCATAACAGATGCCGCTATAGCTGACGCAGAGGGCACCATGGACAAACACTTCTAACTCCACATCGGGCACCTGCGCGTGAATCTCAGCAATCTCGTCGACAGACAATTCGCGCGCCAAGACAACACGACGAAAACCAAGACCAGCCAACCACCTGACTTTCTCCACAGTACGGTTGTCGGTCTGCGTAGAAGCATGCAAGATTAAATCTTTTATCTTTAATCTTTCATTTTTCATCTTCAGCACGGCCATGTCCTGCACCAGGATGGCATCGACTCCCGCCTCGTAGAGGTCTGTTATCATCTGCTGCGTGTCATCCAACTCATCATCATAGAGAATGGTATTGACCGTCACATATACCTTGACATCATAAGGGTGAGCATACTGGCAGAGCTGGCGGATGTCGTCGATGCTATTGCCGACGGCAGCACGCGCACCATAACGAGGAGCACCGATATACACGGCATCAGCCCCGTGGTCGACAGCAGCCTTGCCACACTCCAGGTTTTTGGCCGGTGCCAGCAGTTCGAGCGGAGTCCTCATACCTTATTATATATATTAGCGGATTTCGTTGATGTCGTAAGGTGTCTCCTGATAGACGTAGTAGTTGATCCAGTTGTTGTAGAGCAGGTTGGCGTGGGCCCGCCACGACACCAACGGATGGTTGTCTGGATTGTCGTTCAGGTAATAATGACGCGGCAGCTCCACATCGTCGCGGATGTCTTTGTCGCGACGGTATTCCTTGTCGAGTGTGTCGGGGGCATACTCCAGATGTCCCGTGATAAAGAACTCACGTCCACCTCGTGCCATCACCATGCTGACACCGCTGTCGGGAGACTCGGCTATCAACTGCAAGTCCGGGTGGGCCAGGATGTCTTCGCGATGTACCTCCGTATGACGGCTATGAGGCATCTGGAACACATCGTCGAAACCACGGAAGATAGGCAGCGTAGGGTCCTGCGTATATTGTGGGAAGATGCCGAACATCTTCTTGGGCAGCGGATACTTGGGAATGCCGTAATAATAGAACAGTCCCGCCTGGGCAGCCCAGCAGATAAACAACGTACTGGTGACATGCGTGCGGGCCCACTGGAAGATGTCCTGCATCTCGTCCCAGTAGGTGACTTCCTCAAAGTCCAGCGTCTCCACGGGAGCACCCGTGATAATCATGCCGTCATACTTCTCGTTGCGCATCTGCTCGAAGTCGCGATAGAACATCAGCATGTGCTCAATGGGCGTATTCTTGGACGTGTGACTCTTCAGCTTCATAAAGCTGATTTCCAGCTGCAACGGCGTATTGGAGAGCAGACGGATGAGGTCTGTCTCTGTCGTAATCTTCAGCGGCATCAGGTTGAGGATGGCAATCTTCAAGGGACGGATATCCTGCATGTGGGCACGCGAGTCGTCCATGACGAAGATGTTCTCCCTCTTCAGCAGCTCAATGGCGGGTAGTTTATCGGGTAATCTTAAAGGCATCTATTTCAAGCTATGATTAATGTTCTGAAATTTTATGTTTAATGTACTGCGAACATGCAGACTGAAACGTTATCGAATCCGCCTGCCGCGATGGCTGCATCGCAAAGGTCGTTGGCGTTGGCACCATCATTCATCAACTGACATATCATGTTGTCGGGCACCATGTCGTTCAGACCATCAGAGCAGATCATATAGGTGTCACCTGTCAAGAAGTTGTCCGTGAATTCAAAGAAATCCATATAAGAATTCCTGCAGCCAGCACCGATACAATTGGTAATGATATTGGAATGGCGCTTCTCACCACGCACATTGTTCAGCGAATGGTCGGTGGACAGCTGGGTCAGCTGACCGTCGCGCAAACGATAGATTCGGCTGTCGCCACAGTTCATCCAGTAATAATGCTGGTTATAATATAGGATGCCCACGAGCGTTGTTCCCATTTGTGTCATCGTCGGATCAGCATGTCCCTTGGAATCGATGATATGATTGACGGAACGATGCCACTCCATCATCGCCTCTTCCAGTTCACCGACAGCCAGTCCACGAGGCAGGTCGTTGACGTAATACTGCAGGTTGGTCAGCGTGTCACTACTGGCCACCTCACCGGCTTTATGTCCTCCCATGCCATCAGCCAAGGCAATGACAAAGCGGTCATAGTTTTCTGTCATAAACTCTGTCTGGTACATATCGCTACGTACCAGTTTATCGTATGCGAGAATCATGTCCTCGTTGTTGGTTCTAACACATCCCACACGGCTTGCAGCCGATAGTACAATTTTACTCATGAATAATATATATCCGTTTTTATTTTTATACTTTTTGACCTATTTCTTAACTGATGCTCACCTGCAGATTGACATTAGCCAAGGTGACAATGTCACCGCCCTTGATGGTCATAGGAACATCTGGCAAGATATCACGCTGATTCAACTTCGTACCGTTCGACGAGTGCTTGTCGATGATGCACCAGCCCGACTCTTGCTGATAGATGAGCTGGGCGTGAACACCGGAAATATACATGTTGGTGGCAAACATCTGCTGATACGGTCCCTGCTTACGACCGATGATGGCACCGTTGATACCGACAATACGGATGTTCAGGCTGGGGTTATACAGCGTTAATGTCGGTATTGTACCCATGGCAACAGGTGTACCAGCACTGGTCACCACTAACGATGTGAAGCCCGCAGAGACATTACTCATGGATGCCTGCTGTCGGGCGGCCTCCTGCTGTTCCTTCAGCTTTTCAGCAGTAATCATCAGTCCACCACAATAGGTACACCGACGACCTATGCCCACACGTCCGCAACTGGAGCAATACACCAATTCCTGGCCACACTGGTCACAGAAGTTGGAATCGTTATCTATTTCCTCTTTACAACTTGGACATATAATCATATTTCATCTTTTATATCTTCTGGCATAATAACTTGGTAGGTCTCGGGTGTCACCTCTTCGGGCGGAAGAGTGCTGACGCGGACAGACAGCTGCTGAATGGTAGCATCCAGCAAGTTGCGCATCTCGCGGGCATTGCCAAACGACCTGTCCTTATTGACTATCTTGCGGCAGATGAGATCGAGCAGCTTAAACTCAGCCGCTGGCGACAGCGAGTAATTGTTCTTGCTGGCCATCTTCTTGAAAATGGCCAAGAGCTCGTCTTCGTTATAATCCTCGATATGCATCTTGTGGGTGAAGCGACTGGCCAGTCCGGGATTGACAGACAGGAAAGCCTCCATCTCGTCTTTATAGCCGGCAGCTATGACGACAAACTTACCACTGTCGTCCTCCATGCGCTTCATCAACGTGTCGATGGCCTCCTTGCCATACTGGTCGTTCGAGCCACACAGCGTATAAGCCTCGTCGATGAAGAGGATGCCGCCCATCGCCTTGTCACACATGTTGTTGACAATTCTGGGGGTCTCACCCATATATTTGCCGACCAGGGTGGCACGGCTGGCTTCCGTCACATGACACGTTGGAAGGATTTCCATCGCCTGCAGGATTTCGCCCATCTTACGGGCTACCGATGTCTTACCAGTACCGGGATTACCCGTCAGGATGAAGTTCATGGACATCTGCTGTACCCTGCCGACACCCAAGGCTGCACGCTGTTTCATGAACATGCTCTGCACAGCCAGGCGACGAATCAGGTTCTTGACGGAACGCATGCCGATGAAGTCATCCAGCTCGTTGAGGACTTCGTCCAAAGGACGTGCTGCTTGCGAGTGCTGCATAGGCAGGTCGGCTACCGTCAGCTTATACATATCCTGCAGCAGGAATCCTTCAGCTTCCTCGTCGCTGACATGAACGTTGGGGTTGTTCATCTGCTCTACCAGACGCTGGCTCTGACGCTCTACTGCCTCATCGAAGATACGACGTGCCTCGCGGGCATTGCCAAAGTTCTTGTCGCGACGCAGATATAACTGCTCAAACTGACGGTGTACGGCAGCTCGCGTCTCCTCATCGAGTTCAAACTTCTTTGCCGTAGCCATATTCAGGAATATCTGCGTCAGTTCATCTGGCGTATAGTCATCGAAATGGATGGTCTGTGTAAAGCGGCTCTTGAGGCCTGGGTTAGAATCGATGAAGTCGTGCATCTGCTCGGTATATCCCGCTACGATGCATATAAACTTTCCTCGGTCATCCTCCAAGCGTTTCAACAGCGTGTCGATAGCCTCCGCCCCAAATGTGTCCATATCGCTGGACTTCAGTGTATAGGCTTCGTCGATGAAGAGCACGCCACCCATAGCTGAATCAATCAATTGGTTGGTCTTGATGGCCGTCTGACCGGAATAGCCTGCTACCAGTTTGCTGCGGTCAGCCTCCACAAGCTGCCCACGGGAGAGGATGCCCAACGTATGGAACACATCAGCCATGATGCGTGCCACCGTTGTCTTACCCGTTCCAGGATTACCTGTGAAGACATAGTGCTTGCCCTGGAATGTATTGGTCTCTCCACGATGTATCTGCAGGTTCAAGAACGAAGCCAGATTGGAGATTTCCTTCTTCACGGCAGACAGTCCCACCAGACCATCCAGTTTAGAGAGACACTCCGTGTAGTCAACCTGCTTGGGAGCCTCGTATGGGATGTCGTCTACGGTGATGGTCATCAACTCCTCGTTGCTCAGCGTGGCAATATCGACCTTCTGCATGCGTTCGGCCTGACGGGCACAGATCTTGTCAAACAGCTGACGCATCGTACGACCATTGGCAAAGTCCTTTTCGCGGACTTGATACATATCGGTAATCACCTTCAGCGTCAATTCCTGGGCTTCCGGGGTAAACTGGTATTTCTTCTCCTGAGCAAACACCTCCATAATCTGGAACAACTGGGTAGGCGTATAGTCGTCGATGTTCAG
>CACXAG010000101.1 GCA_902765585.1 uncultured Prevotellaceae bacterium | reverse complement strand
CAGGAACTGACGGTTCAGATGCCTGCCCGCAGCCTGAATACCTATGTCTTCATCATTGACAGCGATGTCACTGGCATCAAGGAATTGGACAATGGTCAAATAGATAATGGTCAAACAGTCCAATACTACGACCTCCACGGCCGCCGCTTAGACGCGCCCAAGGGTCTTTGCATCGAGCACCGTCCTGACGGCACGTCGCGCAAAGTCATCATGTAGTGGGCAGAAACGATTTGATTATTTGAAGCGAAAGTAATTTCAGCAATCATAAAAGTATTCTGATTTGGTGCGCACTGATTTTGTAATTGGTGCGCACCAATTTTTAGTTGGTGCGGACCGATTAGTTAGTTGGTGCGGACCGATTAGTTAGTTGGTACGGACCGATTAGTTAGTTGGTGCGGACCGATATAAAAACGGCGCGCACCAACAATCAAGTTGACGCACGCCGATTTTTTTTCGCTTTATGCCTAAATTCTCACTTCAATTCTTCAATTTTACTTCAGTGTGGCAACGGTGGTAATCGTGGTTTTCTGGCCCATAGTGTCGGTGGTGGATTCTGACTTCAGTGTCTTCACCCAGCCGTCGTCGCCAATCTCATAGTTGGCCGTCTCCTTCATGTCGATTTTCAGCATGCCGGTTGCCATCACCTGGTCGATGTTCTGCTTGATCATCTCAGCCTGCTCTGGCGCCATCTGCTCCACCGACTTGATGATGAACGCCTTCATCTCGTCTTTCGACATGTTCATCGACGAGTTGGTGGTTACCTTCTTGCCGTTGACGAAGTACATACGCTTCATTTTCATGCCCTGCTCGTTGACGAACTCGTCCTGAGCACCTGTCATGATGGTTTTGCCGTTCAGCACCAGCACGCTGGTGTTGGCCTGCATCGTTCTGACGAGGCTCTCCTCGTTGACGTTGTCCGTAATCTGGTTTATCAGCGCTTCCTTCGACATCAGCTGGCTTAACTGCGGAATATCCTTCAGCAACTGGTCTACCAACTTTCCTGCTGCAGCATCCATCTTGGGCTTCAGCTCGTTGAAGTTCTTGATGCCCAGTATTTTGCCGTCCTTGTCGGTGTCCAGACTAACGGTCATGCCCTGCATCAACTCCTGTGATGCAGCAACCAGCTTGCCGGCAATGTTGTCGGCAGTGGCATTCGATGTCACGTTCGTTGTCACGATGTCCATTGTGTAGCCGTTGGCGGTTGCACCGCTGACGGTGTACTTGGTGTCTGCTGTCATCTTCACCTCGCCCTGTCCGGGGATGTTGGCGGTAATGGTGGTGGCATAGGTTTTTGTGGTGCCCTTCTCCATCTTGGGAGCAACCTTCAGTTGGGCATGTGCAGCAAATGCTGCCATCAGCATAACGCTGACAATCATTAACTTTTTCATGTCGTTTTTTGAAATTTAATAATAATGTTTATTGTTTATTGTTTAACGTTTATTGTTTATTGTTTATTGGTTATTGTTTAACGTTTATTGTTTATTGGTTATTGTTTAACGTTTATTGTTTTCACGTTTTCTATTTTGAGTTTTGCGGTGTTCTCGTCCACGTTGATGCCCTGGTCGTGATAGCCGATGGTGCAGTTGCGGATAGTGATATCGTGTACACAGTCCAGTCCGGCGAGGCCCGAAGCCTGAATGCCGGTGTGTGTGCCGTGACAGGTGACGCGCTCAATGTGAATGTCCTGGAAGTCAGGGACATTTTCAGAGGTGAGAGGTGAGGGGTTAGAGGTGAGAGAAGTCCCCTTGGCGGCTTCTTTCGCACCGGCAGGACGGTCCACGTAGTCACACTGGAAGACGATGGCCTGGTCCTTAATGTCGGCCATTTGAATGTCCGAGATGTAGAGCTGTTCCGTCTTGCCGCCACGTCCGATACCGCTCTTGAAGCGCAGACCCGTGTCGGTGCCGCAGAAGCGGTTGTGGCGTACCAAGATGCGGCGCACGCCGCTGATCGTTTCGCTGCCTAACACAAAACCGCCGTGGGCATGGTAGACGCTGTTGTCCTGAATGACGATATCCTCACAGCCGTTGGCCGGTGACTTCTCCTTGTAGTTGCCGCTCTTCATGCAGATGCCGTCGTCGCCGGCATCCACCACGCAGTTGACGATGAGTCCCACGTTGACGTCGGAGAAATCGATGGCGTCGCCGTTTTGGGCGTTCCACGGACAGCGTACCGTCACACCGTCCACGATGACGTTCTTACAGTTCAGTGGGTGAACGTGGAACTTCGGTGCGTTCTGTACCGTCACGCCCTCGATGAGCACGTTCTCGCAGTCGATGAAGCGGATAAGGTCGTTGCGCATCTTGTCTTGCTCCTCCGGAGTTGCCGCGATGTTCTTGTCAGCGTCCGTATTCCACGGATAGAACAACTTGCCCTTGTCACGTTCCACGCCGCCGACGACGTGCTTGTACTGCTGCCACTCCACGTCGCTCACCTTGTTACGCTTCACGGCACGCCAGTAGGCGCCGTTACCGTCGATGATGCCGCTGCCGGTGATGGCAATGTTCTTGCGCTTCGAGGCGCGGATGCCCGGCAGTGCGCGCTTGGCGTTGGGCTTGTCGTCCTTGTAGAGTGTCTTGTCGGCAGCGAACAGCACAATGGCGTTCTTGTCCAAGTGCAGCTCAATGTTGTCTTTCAGCATGATAGGCCCAGTCAGCCAGATGCCCTCAGGCACGTTGAGGCGACCGCCGCCCTTCTTGGTGAGTTGGCTGATGCCCTTGGCAAAGGCCTCGGTATTCAGCGTCATGCCGTCAGCCACGCCGCCCATGTCCTTCAGGCTAACCTCGTTGGCAGGAATGTCGGGACGCTTGACGGGTTTAATGTCCACGGGCAGTCCCATGTAGTAGCGCATGTATTTCAGCTCCGGCTCGTCCTTCTTCACCATGGCAGCCTCCTTAGCGTCGAAGGCAGCCAACTTGTCGAGATAGTACTGGCGCAGGTCGCTCCATTTATAATAAGGATACTGCGTGGTCTTGACGGGCAGCGACACCTCACGCTCGTTCAGCATACCCTTTACCAAGATGTCGCCATTGCCCTTCTTGGGGCGATAGAATATCAGCTGTACGTTGCACGCCATGGGGAAGATGCGGTAGTTGCGCCACACCTGGTCCAGCTGGTCCAGGTCGCTGACGGCGGCACCGCAGTCACCCAACTCCAACAGACAAGCTAAGGGCATCACGCATACCTCGTGTCCGAAGCGCAGCGTGGCCTGCGTCTGTGTCACTGTGTCAGCAGTCTCGATGATGTTACGCAGCAGGTTGCGCTGGGCGAAAGGCATGATGCCGTCGGTCTGGGGTGCTGGTCCGTAGTCCAGATACCAGCCGATGTTACGCTGGCGCCACTGCTCGTAGATTTCCTCTTCCGTAAAGATGGGGTATAGGTCGATGTCCGTGTCGTGGCTCTGCATGTTCGTGGCCACTTCAAAGAGGTTCGACATCAGCGACTCCACCTTGATGTTCTCCTTCACCCATTGCTGATCGCTGAAGAGCTCCTCCATCAGCCGGTTGGGAGTGATGCGTGGACTCATGCTGTTGCGTACCTCCCGGCCTTTGCCTCCTAACGACTTCACCAGTCCTGAGCGCGGTTGGTTCAGGTAGTACTGCAGGGCATCGCTGACATCGTTGTGGATGCGTGCCGTGGGATTGGCGGCAGCCAGCTCCTCACACTCTGCCATCATCGACAGGATGCAGCGGTTCACCGTCGTCGAGCGCGCATCGATGGGCACGTTCTTCGTCTTGAAGATCTCGGGGAAGTTCTGTACCATGCGGCGCCCGATACCGTGGTGCTGCCGTTCGCCCACCGTCGACAGGTCGCCCAGTCGCAGCTGTGCACCTGCAAACTGCCCGTCGAGTGCCGGGAAGTTGGGTGCGGGCTGTGCCACGAACTGTTCTACCAGCTGCAGCACCTCCTCGCCCTTCGCCGTCAGTTTGCCGGCCTTGCGGGCCTTCTGCATCGGTTCCGTCACGCTGGTATAGCTGTTCTCGCTGATGAGCCACCGCGAACCGTGCCGCCCGTAGTGCGACATATAATAAGGTACGTAGCCTTTGGGTGCCGGCGTCAGCGCCTTGTCGGACAACTGTCGGTCGTAGTCCAGATAGTTACTGCCAGCCAGATACTTGTTGGCCTTAATCTCCTCGCGTGCCGTCTGTGCCGCTGCCGTCAGCGTCACCAGCACGAGGCTCAGTAGGATGTTGGTTAGTCGTTTCATAAAAAATCTTCGTTTTCTGTTTTATCTCGCAAAGGTACGAAATAAAACGGAAAACGAAGACTTTTAAACTTTATTTAATGTTTAATCTTTAATCTTTCATCTTTCATTTTTCATTTTTCATTTTTCATTTTTCATCTTTCATCTCTTACACCAGGTGCTCGATGAGGTCGGCACGATCGCCGGGCAGCATGTCGATGACAGGAATCTCCACCATCGTGTAGCAGCCGGGCTGCAATCGCATAGAAGCACGGGCAACGTTCACCAGCACCTGACCCGTCAGGGCGGGGTTGTTGATTTGCATGTTGAACTCTAAGCGCTGGTTCTGTGTCTGTCCACTGACGCCCTTGCGCACCAGGTTCACGCCGTGACCCATGTCGCGCACGTCGTCTACGCTCTCCACCTGGAATACGTGCGTCTCGTCGTTGGCGAAATACGGGTCGGCCTTGATGTCCTTCGTCACCTGCTCCAGCGTGTAGCCGTCCTCCAGCTCCACGTAGACCATGCGGCGGTGTATGCCCTCACCCAAGGGGATGGTCATCGACAGGGCGTTCTTCACGCCAGCTTTCGAGCGTACACAGACCGAGTGGCCCATCGACATACCCGGACCGAAGTTGGTGTACGACAGACCCTTCGGTGCCAGACTCTGCATCAGCGTGCGCACGATGCTGTCAGAACCCGGGTCCCAGCCGGCAGCGATGACGCTGACCGTGTTCGTCTCCTTATTGATAGCCATCAGTCGCTCGCGATAGCCACGGATGTTGGTATGGATGTCGAACGAGTCGACGGTGTTGATGCCTAAGGGCAGTATCTGCTTGGCGTACTCCTCGCACGAGCGGGTCGGAGTGGCCAGGATGGCGACGTCGACGTCCTTCAGTTCCTTGATGTCCTTGACAACCTCATACTGAGCGAGTTCGGCAGGCTTGTTGTCTGCACCGTTTCTGCGTACTACACCTGCAATCTCGAAGTCAGGAGCGGCCTCCAGTGCCTGGATGCTGTACTTTCCAATGTTGCCGTAACCTACTACGGCGGCTCTGATTTTTTTCATTTGCCTTATTGTCTTATGTTTAATCTTTAATGTTTAATGTCTAACGTTTATTGTTTATTGTTTAACGTTTATTGTTTTTCGCGTGCAAAATTACACTTTTTCTTTGAAATACATAACAAAAAGGCAGAAAAATTTATCAGAAAGCTACAAATTGTTATCTTTTCGCGCCCAGATTGTGACTTATAGCGGAATATGCAGGCACATCATCGTGAGGTCGTCGTTGGGTTCAGCCCCATGGCGGTGAGCCTCGACCTCAGCGCCGAGCGTCTCTATGACCTGCTGTGCTGAGCTGAACTGCGTGTTGCTCAGAATGTCGAGCAGGCGTTCGTCGCCAAACAGCTCCTTCTCCTTGTTTTCTGCCTCGTTCAGTCCGTCGGTATAGATGAACAGCGGGCGGCCCTTGATGGTTTCTACTTCTTCGTTCTTGTATTCCATGCCGGGCAGTATGCCTATCGGCGGATTGGGAATCATCTCCAGGAATTGATAATTCTCTGTCGCCTCTTCCCTTAACACGGGCGGATTATGACCGGCATTACAGAACGTGAGGTGTCCGTTCGTGAGGTCTACGAGTCCGAGCCAGAAGGTCACAAACATATTGGTCTTGTTGTCGTTGCCCGACAAGGCATCGTTCATGCGCGTACAGATTTCCGCAGGCTCCATGGCCTGTTTGGCCAGCGTGAGGAACAGTCGCGTAGCCTGTGCCATAAACAGCGAGGCGGGCACACCCTTGCCGCTGACGTCGCCTACGCAGAAGTAGAGCTTGTCGTCCAGCAGCAGGTAGTTGTAGAGGTCGCCGCCCACCTCCTTGGCAGGCGCCATTGAGGCATACATGTCGAGTCCCTTGATGTCAGGAAACACGCTGGGCACCATCGACATCTGTATGTTGCGGGCAATGCGCAGCTCGCTCTCCATGCGCTCCTTCACCGCCGTCGTCTCCTCCAGCTGGTCATAGGCCACCTTCAGCGCCTCGTGAGCCTTTTTCACCTTCGACGCCATGCGGGTGTGTATGACGATATAGATAATCAGCGCCAGGATGAGCACCGCCATGACGGCCAGTCGCGTCCACCACTGCTGCACCTTCAGGCGCTCCTTCTCTTCCTGCATCTGTGTTTCCTTCGCGCGTACCGTCTCCTGCTCTATGGCCTCGGTGTAGCGCGATATGGTGATGGCGGAGTCCAGATGCGCGAGTATGTCGATAGCTACGGCTCTGGCAGAGTCACTACGCCCGGCCTTCAGATTCGACTGGTATTTATTCAGATAGGTCAACTGGATGTTCTCCAGCGAATAGTCGTCCACATACTGCTTTTTGTACTCGTCCAGATAGCTCCAACTCTCAGCAGCCTCCTTCCACTTCTTGGCGAACATCAGGTAGTCGGCAGACAGAATCGCACCCTCGGGCGTCTGTCCGTAATGCGTCTGACGGAAAGCCTCAAAGGCCTTCTCGGCATCGCCCTTCTGCCCTAATCCTTCCAGAGCCTTTGCCCGGAATACGTGACAGCGGGCACGCTGTTTGTCCGTATACGGCTCTGGGGCCAGCCCGGCCTTGTCATAGCAGTTCACCAGACTGTCATAGCGGTTCACCCAGAACAGCAGGTTCTTGAAATCGTTCAGGTCCGAGTAGTCGTAACAGATATTGGTGATGCCGATAATAGCCAGTCGGTAAGTATCGCTCGACGGCTGTTTCCGTAGATAGCCCAAGTGCTGCTGGTAAGCCTTCTCCAAGCTCTCTTCCGCCGTTTTCTTGTTCAGCCCGTAGCGGCTCTGGCAATAGCCAATGTAGATAATCAGGTTGGTGTAGTTGCTGGTAGTGTCACAGCCTAATTGCTCCAGTTGGCTGACAGCCATCTGTGCCACCTTCAGCGCCGCCTCATGCTCGCCCAGCGTGCATTTCAGTCCTGCCAGGCGACTGGCCATCTCGGCATATACCTCGGTGTCGTCCTTGTCGTAATCTGGAATGTAGGATGCCATGCCCGTAGTCCAGTAGAACTCTGCCAGCCGCTTGTGCATCATCTTGTCGTTGCTGTATCCCAGCCAGTAGCAGGCTTTCACGTCGCTGATGAGTCCAGCCTCTTGCAGGCTGTCGGCCAGCGTCTCCAGCCGTTTGTATTCGTTTGCCTGGTAGGCCACGTTCAGCAGACTGTCGGCCTGGGCCTGCTGCTGCTTGATGCGTGCATCGCTGCCGCCGCATCCCGTCATCGTCCATACGGTCATGGCACATAGTACCAACAATTTGAATATGTCTTTCATGTCGTTCATAGATGGTTGTTTGTTTATACCTATTTTTTATACTTTCTTACGTTTTTGTCGTTGCATCGACACATCTAACGTTGCCCTTGTAGCGGGATCTATCACCTTGCCGTAGTTCTCGATGGAGTAGACCATGTAGCTGAACATGCCGACGCCGGCAAACAGCAGGAGCACAAACGGCAGCGAGTCGTTGGGGAAGAGGGCGGTAATGACCACACTGCCAATGCCGAAAAGCACGATGAGGTCCGTACACACCTGCATCCACCTCACAAAGTCGCGCACATTGCCTAACGACATCTTCATCAGGCGCATGCTCACCTGACTGTAGGTATGGTAGAAGACGAAGGCGACGTAAGCGGCATAGCCGAAGAAGACACAGTAGGACAGCAGCGTGTAGAGCGGGGCATCGTGCCATATCAGCGGCACCGTCCAATAGGCCGCCAGTCCGAACACGAAGATGCTGATGTCGCGTATCTTGATGCTGCGCGTCAGGTAGCGCGGGTTCAGCAGCGACGTGTAGCCCCAGCTGAAGCAGATGCCTGCCAGGTGGAAATAGCTGGCCGTCAGTGCCGACGCAGCGGTAGGCCACGTGAAGCGCCACATGAAGATGGCGTGCAGCTGATAGCCGATGCCGAAGGCCAAAACCCATATCGTGGTGCAGATACGCGCCATGTAGTAGATGGGGTATTTCTTGTATCTATAATTGCCCAGCAGCAGGTATAGCCCCATGATGATATTCAGGATACCTGTTACAATCAGTGATAGTTGATAGATGCTTTGTTCCATTTGCAAGTCGTTTGTGTTGGTAATCGACCGCAAAGATACACATTATTTTTTTAATTTTTGCACGTTTTACCGAAAAAGTGCAGAAAAAAAGTGCAATATTCCCGAAAAAGTGCTGTAGAGTCCTCTGGTTACTTTGATTCGGCTTTTTCTAACTTCATCCAAGTTGTCACAGTGACTTCATACATATCCCAGATAGACTTTATGATAGAAAATGCCTCTTACTGTGGCTGGTTGCGATATTGTTTGTCTTGGTAACCGGAAGGGGAGTCGAACCCCTCCCGGTTTGTGTAGTTTACTAATTAAAGGTTGCTTGCGCCAAGGTTAATCTCGGGCTGAGCGTCCCAGTCGTCAATGGTAACGTCAACGAACTTAATCTCGTTCAGGATAGGATCTTTTTCTTCATTAT
>CACXAG010000100.1 GCA_902765585.1 uncultured Prevotellaceae bacterium | reverse complement strand
GGTAAAATCATGATTCCAAACGTGCTATGAAACGATTTCTTCTGATATCTTTATCATTTATTATTTACCATTTATCATTTAGCGTAAGCGCTATTGCCCAAGGCTACTTTGGCGAGGCCCAGTGGATTGGCGCTATCACGCGCGAAGATGCCAAGATACCAGAAGGGCGCCATTATTCTGGCAATTTCTTGAAGGAAACCAAAGCCGAGTGGGACAAGGCCGAGCCACTTTCGCGACGTAGCATCATCCTGCGCCGTTCGTTCAAACCTCAGAAGGCGGTGAAACATGCCGAGTTGCGCATCTGTGGATTAGGTTTCTATGAGGCCACCATCAATGGCCAGAAGGTTGGTACCTCAGAGTTTGCTCCCACGTGGAGCGACTACGACAAGACGGTATTCTTTAATATCTACGATGTCACCCAACAGATTCAGCAGGGCGACAATGAGTTACGTGTATTATTAGGTAATGGTTTTTATAACGAACAAGGTGGACGATACGTCAAACTAAAGATTTCTTTCGGACCACCCACCCTGCTCTACTTCCTCTATATCACCTACGATGATGGCATGCGCGAAAGAGTGTATAGCGATGACAAGTGGCAGTGGACGGAGAGTCCTATTACCTTTAACAGCATCTATGGTGGCGAGGATTATGATGCCCGCTTAGAAACCTCTTCCACCCTCTCCCAAGGAGGGGAGCAGTGGAAACCCGTAGTCATGATGAAAGGGCCCGATGGTCGATTGCGTCCTCAGATAGCTCATTCTACCAGATTAATGGAGAGATACCCTGTAAAGCAAACCTTACGCAAGGATTCTATCCTCGTACTTGACATGGGACAGAATCTTGCAGGCTATCCTGAAATGACTGTTGAGGGCAAGGCTGGCCAATGGCTCAAACTCACGCCAGGCGAAACGTTGGACAAAGAAGGACTGGTTAATCAGCGCCAGACAGGGCGTCCACACTATTACACCTACATCCTAAAGGGTGGAGCTACTGAAGTTTGGCACCCACGTTTCTCCTACTATTCGTTCCGCTATCTACAGGTGGAGGGCGACATTGATGCGCTGAAAAAGGTGGAGTCATGCTTTGTATACAATTCGGCAGAGCGTACAGGCTCATTCGAATGTTCCAATCCGCGTATCAATGCTACCCATCAATTGATAGATCGTGCGATACGCAGCAACTGGCAAGCCGTATGGACTGATTGTCCCTCGCGCGAGAAACTCGGTTGGTTGGAACAAGACTGGTTGAACGGAGAAGCCCTGGTCTATAACTACGACGCACAGCGTATGATAGAGCAAACCATGCAGAACATCGTTGACGCCCAACACGAAGATGGTTCCATGCCAGAGATTGCACCAGAGTACACGCAGTTTATTGGTACGTGGGCCCGTCCCTTCCAAGAGTCACCAGAATGGGGTGGAGCCATCATCGCCCTACCTATGCTCTATTGGCAACACTATGGTGATCTCGATTTAGCAGACAAGCACTACGAAGCGATGAAACGCTATCTGAGATACCTGGCTTCGAAGGACTCATGCTTCATCCTTAAACAAGGTTTGGGTGACTGGTACGACTACGGACCTGGACGTGCGGGATTCTCGAAGAACACACCCATGCCCCTCGTATCGACAGCCCACTACTATCAGTGGATGTGCTATATGCATGAAATGGCCAAACATTTAGGAAAGCAACAAGATGCCAACTGGTATCATCTGAGAGCCGACAGCATTCGCCACGCATTCAATCGTGAGTTCTACGATGCCCAAAAGAAGACCTACGCTACGGGCAGCCAGTGTGCACTATCGCTGGCACTCTATCTGAAGTTGGTACCAGAGGACGACTATCAGGCTGTACTTCAGCATCTTGTCAAGGACATCCATGCTCACGGCAATCGTCTGACTACGGGCGATGTGGGTAATCGCTATCTATTTACCGTACTGATTCAGAACGACCTGCGCGAACTGCTTTATACCATGCTAAACCACGATGACGTACCTGGTTACGGCTATCAGATTAAGAAGGGGCACACCACGCTGACCGAACAGTGGAATCCAGATATGGGTGCTTCCATGAACCACTTCATGATGGCACATATCGAGAACTTCCTCATCCCCGACCTTTTGGGCATACGCCGTTCAGGAGAACTCATTGAAATTAAGCCACATCCCGTTGGCGACCTAACGTGGTGTAAGGGTTCCACGATGAGTGCCTTCGGTGAGGTAAAGGTATCGTGGAAGCGAGAGAACGGCCTGTTTACACTCGACATCGACGTTCCTCCTGGTGGATTCGCTGATGTCTACCTTCCCTATAGCAACCGTACGGAAAGCATAGGTGACGGTCATCATCAATATAAATTGCGGGCTTCGCCCTAAATAATAAATAAAAAATAATAAATAATAAATGTCAAATAGTAAATTGTCAAATTGTCAAATAGTCAAATGTATGAGTTTCAAAAGACCCCTGAGCGGTATTATCCCGCCATTAGTAACACCGTTAAAGAATAATGAGACACTCGACGTAGAGAGTCTCGAACGACTCATAGAACACCTCATAGCAGGTGGCGTTCACGGACTCTTTGTGCTCGGCACCACAGGCGAGGAACAAAGCCTGTCGTACGACGTGCGCAAACAGATGATCAAGGAGTCGTGCCGCATCAACCGCGGACGTCTGCCCCTGCTGGCCTGCATCACCGATACCAGCATTGAGGAGAGCATCCGTCTGGCCAAAAAGGCTGCCGATTATGGAGCCGATGGCGTGGTATCAGCCCCACCCTACTATTTCGCCACAGGCCAGCCCGAACTGGCACAGTTCTACGAGGAGCTGGTGCCGCAGTTGCCACTTCCCGTATTCCTTTACAACATGCCCAGCCATGTAAAAGTCAGCTTCGCCCCCGATACGGTCAAGCGCATCGCGCAACTGGAGCAAGTAGTTGGTTTCAAGGACTCTTCAGCCAATGCCGTCTATTTCCAGAGCGTGATGTATAAGATGCAGCACCGCAAGGACTTCGCCATGCTCGTTGGCCCTGAGGAGATTACGGGTGAGTGCGTGCTGTTGGGTGCCCAGGGCGGCATCAACGGTGGTGCCAACATGTTCCCTGAACTCTATGTCGCCATGTACGACGCTGCCCGTCAGCATGACATCGAGCGTGTGCTCCAGCTGCAACAGTTCATCATGCAGATCTCGACCACCATCTATACCGTTGGCAAACATGGTTCCAGCTACCTGAAGGGTTTGAAGTGTGCCCTGTCGCTGTTGGGTATCATCAACGACGATTTCGTGGCCTCACCGTTCTACAAGTTCGAAGCTCCCGAACGCGACAAAATCCGCCAGGCCCTCGACGCACTGCCCATCCAGAACGGCAAACTAATTATTTAACGACCACGAATTAAACTAATTTTGCGAATAATAATTTAAACAACGAATTAAGACTAATTACACGAATAAAATATGTAGGTGTGCATAGCTGAAAATTCGTGTAATTCGTGAAATTCGTGGTAAAAAAAATAAATATATGCACGTTATAGATTTCGTTGTTTTCATTGTCTTCACGCTGGGCGTGGTGGTGTTCGGCTGTTCGTTCTTCAAGAAGGGCAGTTCGGCAGAGGAGTTCACGTCAGCAGGTCACTCCATCCCCGGCTGGGTGGTAGGCATGAGCATCTTTGCCACCTACGTCAGCAGCATCTCGTACATCGGCTATCCTGGCAAGGCCTTTGCTGCCGACTGGAACGCCTTCGTCTTCTCGCTCAGCATCCCCATTGCCAGCTATTTCGCTGCCAAGTATTTCGTGCCGTTCTACCGCCACAGTGGCTCTGTGTCAGCATACACGTTCTTGGAGGAGAAGTTTGGTGCCTGGGCGCGGCTCTATGCCTCAGCCTGCTACCTGCTCACCCAGATAGCCCGCATGGGCAGCATCCTCTATCTGCTGGCCGTACCGATGTATATCCTCATGGGGTGGGACATGCACACCGTCATCATCCAGACCTCCATCGGCATCATCATCTACTCCATGATGGGCGGCTTGAAGGCCGTCATCTGGGCAGATGCCATCCAGGGACTGATTCTCATTGGCGGTGCCTTGCTGTGCTTAGGCATCCTGATGTTCTCCATGCCTGAAGGTCCGATGCAGACCTTTGAGTTGGCTGCGCATAGTCCCATGGGCAACAAGTTTTCATTAGGTGCCTTTACGTCCGACCTAACCACGTCCACCTTCTGGGTGTGCCTCATCTACGGCATCTTCATCAACCTGCAGAACTATGGCATCGACCAGAACTACGTGCAGCGCTACCATGCCGCCAAAACCGACAAGGACGCCAAGTTCTCTGCCCTCTTCGGTGGTTACCTCTTCATTCCCGTCTCCGCACTCTTCTTCCTCATCGGCTCCGCATTGTACTCATATTATGAGGCTGGCATAGCCCCACTGCCCGCAGAGATTCAGGCCAAGCCCGACTATGTCTTCCCCTACTTCATCGTCAACGGCCTGCCAGTAGGCCTGCGCGGTTTGCTCATCGCCAGCATCTTCGCTGCTGGTATGTCTACCGTGTCCACCTCCGTCACCTCTGCCGCCACCATCATCCTGACAGACTATGTCCGTCCGTTCTTTCTCAAGGTTAGAAGTGAGTGGAGAGAGGTAAGAGGTAAGAGAATAGTTCAAACGCAGACAGAAGCTACAGACACATCTCTCACCTCTCACTCCTTACCTCTCACCTCTAAAAAGCACCAGAAACTCGAACTGGCCATTGTGCGACTCAGCAGTTTCGGCGTGGGCCTGTTAGGCGCCTGCATCGCCATCGCCATGCTGAGCGTCGAGAGCATCATTGATGCGTGGTGGACGCTGTCCAGCATCTTCTCTGGAGGCATGTTAGGGCTCTTCCTGTTAGGCTGCATTCCTCAGACCATCAATCGCTGGGCAGCCCTTGCAGGATGCTTCGCTGGCATCGTGGTCATTGCATGGATCTCTTTGGCCTCCCTATGGAATCTCCCTGGTCTGCATCTGCACCCCTACCTCGCCATCGTGCTCGGCACCACCGTCATCTTCCTGACAGGCTTCCTCGCCACCATCATTGTGGCCAAAAGGAAATAAGTTATCTGCCTTGTTTGGACTATAAAACGGAACAAGGTACTTAACAAATCCTTCTTCGACCTCACGATTTGGGAATCCAAGCCGATAGGTCTTGAAACGTTCGTCATAACCTTTGATAGTCAGATAACCGCTCTGGTAGAGCAAAGGCAACGGATTCTCGTCCATTATCTCAATACTGTTCAGCGTATCGACAGTCAGTTCCTCCTGTGTCATCGCTTCCAGCGGATAGTTGGTCTTCTTAAGCTGATAGATAAGGAAGGTGGGAGTGCCCGTCTCGAACCAATAGTCCTTAAAGCGCTGGCTGGACAAGGTATTCAATACACTGAAGGGATTGTACATACCAGGAGCATCGACGTCGAAGTGGTATCCATCGAAATCATAACGCAGACGCTCATAGCACTCATCCTTCGTCATGCCATTAGCTACAGCCAAAGCATTGACATCGGCATCGAAGTATTCATGCAGTTCTTTCTCTGATATGCCACAAATACCAGTATAACGATGATCTAATGACAAGTCAAAGAGGTTGTTTAGGTCACTGAACACACTGACCTTACCGAATTTGGTCACACCCGTCAAGAATGCATACTTGATATAGCGGTCAGAAGACTTCAAAGCACCATAAAATGCCTTCAGTGTTGAACGATATTCTGATTGCAGTGCATCATTGCCAATAGCTTGCAACATAGGCTTGTCGTATTCATCAACAAGCACAACCACCCCACGACCCGTCTTTTCGAAGGCACGCTTCAAGATGCCTTCAAACCTTGCACCTAAAGATTTCTCATAATCTTTTCGTCCGTATCTCTCTTCGTTTTCCGACAAAAACGTCTCTAATCTGTTCGTCAGAACCTCAGGAGAGTCATACTTGTCGCTATTCAGGTCAAGGTGCATGATGGGATACTGCTGCCAATCCCACTCTACGGTATCGACATACAAGCCCTTGAACAATTCGCGCTGACCAGAGAAGAACGCTTCCAGCGTGCTAACCATCAGCGATTTGCCGAAGCGACGAGGACGGGACAGGAAATAGTAGCTGCCCTCAGAAATCATCTTCCACATCCATGGAGTCTTATCTACATAGACGTAACCTTCGCGACGAATTTTCTCAAAATTCTGTATGCCAATCGGGTATTTCATAATCATCATTTCTTTTCTTGTGCGCAAAGTTACGAATAAGCGAGCAAAATACAAAAGAAAAACACATTTTTTATATCTAGCCAAACGATTTGGTAAAAAGAAAGAGCAGAGGGTGTAGACACATCCTCTTTAGACATCCATTGACGGAGCAATGTTTCGCGATATTCATGCGTGTCATTCCTATAGGCTTGGATGATGTTATTTTCGAATAATTTTCGGTAAATTATTGTGTTTCTCGATAATTATTACTATATTTGCACCCAGATAGTGTTAATTAATAATATTTCCAAGAGGGTATCTTTATGAAAAAATATTTTAACAACAGAGCCTGCCTTACATTCAAGGTTCGAACAGCTTTGATGCTGTTATTCATTCTAATGTCGACGTCAGCCGTATGGGCACAATTTGGTGGAGGAAGCGGCACGGCGAGCAGCCCGTACCTCATCAGCACAACGGCACACATGGAGCAGTTGGCTGCCGACGTGAACGACGGTAACGAATATAATGGCACGTATTTCAAGATGACTCAGGACATCGACTATGCTGGTGGCAACCATACGCCGATAGGTTGCGACACAGGTAGTGCCTGGCACAACTTTTGTGGCCATTTCGATGGCGATGGTCATAGCATCCTGAACGTCAAGATAGATGGCAACATATATGTGGCACTGTTTGGCCGTGCATCTTCAGGCAGCATCAAGAACCTGACGATGGGCGGCAACAGCTTGGTGACGGGTAAGAACAGGGTTGCTGGCATTGTAGGACAGGGACTTGCCCTAAACATCATCAACTGCCACGTCACTAAGGACGTCACGATACGGGCCAACGGCTTTCAGACTTCGGTGGCTGTGGGTAGCATTGTGGGGTGCTTGGACGGTGGCAGCTATCGCATTAACAACCGCTACATCAGCAACTGCACCAATGCTGCCACCATTGAGTTTAAGGGTACGTACGGAGCTCAATACATGGGCGGCATCATCGGCTATACACGCAACACCATGGGAACCACCATACAGAACTGCTACAACGTGGGAGCCGTCAACCCCGTAGGCGTTGGTGGCACGGAGGCGAACTGCCAATACGTCGGCGGCATCGTAGGCTGGATAGAGGATGGTGACGGTATCTGGTTTAAGGACAACTACTGCGGCGGCAACTGCACACGGCGTGCCGTGGGTCAGGAAGGAACGATTAACGCAACAAACATCAGCGGCCAGGCCGACCGCATGAGCCGCATCAGGGTTATCTCGAAAATCACTGCCGACATCAGCACCGCACCTACCGTCAGCATCGACGGCAGTGAGTATTATGCCAATGGCAAAAAGGTGGATATGACGCTCACTTACAACATAGCATTGCAGGAGGGAGAGATTATGCGCTACGCTGCCGAACAAGGCACGCTGACCCCCAACGGCACAGGCTATACACTCACCGTGAACGGCAACGATGCCCTGATCAAGACCTCTACCGACGTCTCATACCGTGACATTGGCTACACGACGTGGGTCAGCGTCAGCATACCCTCGCAGGAATATACAGGCGGTGCGCTTACGCCAGAAGTCACTGTCACCGACACCAAGAGCGGTTCGCCAATAGTATTGGAAGAGGGTATAGACTACGAGGTGCTAATGCCCGATGGTGGTTGCATCCGTCCTGGCGACTACACTATTATTATAAAAGGTAAAGGAAACTTTGCCGGTCAGCAGACAGCTACGTTCACCATCACCTCACCTATGGGCACATGGGCAGGCAGTGGCACGGCAACCGACCCTTACCTGATACTGACGCTTGACGACCTAAACCTTTTGGCCAGCAGAGTCAACGAGGGAATCAACTATAAAGACACACACTTCAAGTTGATGGACAACATCGACAATGATGGTAAAGTGTTCACACCTATTGGCGGGCAAGACCGACCGTTCCAGGGTACATTCAACGGATCGTTTTACACTTTGTCTAACTTATCAATCTACCTTAATGGGTATAGTGGCGTATTTGGATATATCGGTCAATACGGAAAGGTGGAGTACCTCAATGTCAGGAATTGCGAGATTAATATGGTCAGTAGCTATGCTGGCATCATAGCAGGTCGAAAGGCCGTCCTCGTTGAAAACCATATAGGCATCAAGGTTGCCGTCGCCTTCGTTGACGCCATTGGGTGTGTGATTGAGCTGCCCGTCGAATTCCTCAGATGTGGTGACACCCCACCATTGGCCATTACCGCTAATGCCGACACTGGCACCATCGCCTGGCTGATAACCCATGTTGCCCCAAACGGCACCTGTGATGGAAGGATCCCACTTCCAGGTCTTCTTGCCGGAGTTGGAGGCCATGAGCTTCTCGGACACGGAGAGTTCCTGCTTTACGAAGACGGTAGCGGAGTATTCGGCCTGTGCCTTGGAGAGGTCGGAGTTGACAACCTGGACGAAGAACTTCTGGTTGGGGTCGGAGCCACGACTTGGCTGGATGGCGAATGTGCCGCTTGAACCGAGGGCGAGCTGGTTTTCAGAGCCGTC
>CACXAG010000099.1 GCA_902765585.1 uncultured Prevotellaceae bacterium | reverse complement strand
CGAACGAGAAGATGGGATAGTCGTAGAGGTATCTCAGTTGGTCGTTCTGGTACGAATAGATGGTGACAGTATCGCGCTGCTCGCTGTCGTCACGCTTCAGGATGGCCTTTTCGTCGCCGAAGGCCCCCACTTCATTGCCCTTCTGCTTGACGCTGATGACTGGCGTGCTCAGGTACTGCGGGATGTATGCCGCCTGGTAGCAGAACAGCGCTTCGCCGTCCTCCGTCGTCACCCTGGCCGTGTCGCAGCGCAGCACGTTGCTGGCATTCACCACCTCCTGCGGGGTCGGTGTGGATGACTATCATCTTCAGCGAGTCCGTGGCATAGCCGCCGGGCGTGTAGGCCGTGCAGCCGGTGATGTAGTCCTGCTGTACCGTCTCATAGTCCAACCGCTGTGGGTTGTCGTCGTAGGTTCCCTCCTGGTCGTTGAAGACCACGTTCATGCGCGGTGCGGTGCGGATATCGGTACTGGGGATGAGCGTCAGCGTGGCAGCCCCGATGTTGGCGTTGCTCTGTCCGAAGCCCAAGGGTTTTATGCGCTCCACGTTACCGCCCACCACACGACCGGCCAGCACGACCTTCGTCAGGTCAGTGAACGTCAGGTGGCTGATGGAGTCGTTGAAGTTGTGCAGCGTGCCCGGTTCGGGATAGCGGCCGTCGTTCTTGAACACGTGGTCCGCTTTCTCCACGCGGATATAGTGCTCGCCGATAGGCACGCTGATGGTGAACGCCCCGTCGCCGTTGCTGCGCACGATGTGGTCGTTGGTGTCCTTCAAAGGCTCTTCGCTGTCGTCAATGTAGAACATACAGCTGTCCACCGGGTAGGTCGTATTCTCGTAGTACACGAATCCCTTGACGTTGAAACTGCTGACGTCGGTGAAGTTCTTCTCGAACTCCGTAGCGCGTTTCGACACCGTGATGTTCTCCTTGTTCGGAGTAAATTCGTGGGCTCCCTTCGATGGGATGATGTCATAGTTTGTCTCATTTCCGATGAGCGGTATTCCTGGCACCGCATAGTAACCGCTGGCATCGGTCATGCCAAACAGTCCGAACTGGTCGCTGGTGGGCAGCTTCTCCGCGTCACGCACACCACACACGATGCCGGCATGGTTCTCGTTCTGCTGGGCACCCGTCATCGAGTAGTCGTAGGCCACGCGCATGGTGCTGATGCTCTCGTCGAAGGTCCAGTAGGCCACCAGCCCCTCCTCGTTGCCGCCCAACACGTGGTTGTAGTTCTTCAGCACAGCAGTCTGCGAGAGTGCCTTGTCCCAGAAGCGCACCTCGTCCACGTAGCCCTGCATGGTCTGTGTGCTGTCCCTCAGCGAGCCCACGGCCACATGACTGTTGCCCGCCGCCCATGCTATGGCGTCCACGTTCAGCACGCTGTCCGTAGCCATGCAGCCTATGCTGTCGCGTCCCAACAGGTATATCCACCCCATGCGCCGGTTCTTGTCGTAGGTGAAGGTGATGCTTGTAAACTGCCCGGGCTTGATGCGCAGCAGCTCGGTCGTCTGCTCCGTGCTGCCTGCCAGCACCTTCAGCGGATAGCCCTGGCCCGTCTGGTAGTCGCCCAAGCCGATGCGCAACCGTCCGTCCATGTCGAGCAGACTGCTGCCGCCCTGCAGCGAGTCGGCGGGACAGGCATACATCTGCACGCTGAAGCCGTTGCCGCCAAAGTAGTTGTTCATCTTGCCGTGCGGCACCGTCCAGTGTACGCCGCCGCCCTCGCTCAGTCCCAGCGCCCTAAACTGCTGCAGTCCCTCGCCGTCCGTTGCCGTGGCGTCCACCAGTACGCGGACACCCTCCACGGCATACTTCCCCGACTGGTAGGTCACGTGCCCTCGCACCGTCGCCGTAGCCCGTGCAAAGCCCGTACACCACTGCAGCGTGGTCTGCTGGTTCGTACCGTTCGGCATGGCCTTGATGGCATACGTGTAATACACCCCCGGCAGCACCGTACTGTCCTCATAGCAGTAGCTGTGCTCACTGTCCGAGCCCCTGCCAACGACCATGCCCAGCGAGTCCCATTTCAATTCCTGCTGCGCCTGCCCTATGCTGTTCACGTAGTTCTCGCCCTCCTGGATGCGGTGACGATAGACGCAGAAATTCACTTCGTCCTGCCCCATGATGGCAGCTTCCCAGCGCACTACCACCTTGTCGGTATAGGTGCCGCACGTGGCGGTGGAACCCTCGATGTGCGACGAGTTGATGCCCCCCGAGGGTATGGCCGGTCCCGTATAGAAGTCTGTCTCCTGTACGTGGATGCTCACCAAATAGGCATAGGTGTCCGTCGAGTTCACGTTCAGGTCGGTATAGCTGTAATACTCGTTGGCGTCCTTGGTGGACAGATCCACTTTGTCGATATAGTCATCCTCTGTGAAGTTGGCCAACGTCAATACACCGATATCCGGCGTCACCACGATGCGGTAGACCTTGAAATAGTATTCCGTCGAGTTCGTCGCCGATCTCAGTTGCCATTTCAGCTGATAGCCGTCGCTGTCCTCGTTGGGCGCCACCGTCAGCTCCGACAGGTCCAACTGGCGTCGTACCGTCACCTTGGCATCGTCCGTCGTCAGCCCCTTGGCATGCTTGGAAGAGCCGTCCCATGATTTGGGCTCAAACGACACGCTGTACTTGTATTCCTTGTCGTATGCCGGCACATAATCCGTGTACTCGTAGAAGTCATTGTTCTCTAACGACGTTTTCGCGCAGATGGAGTCCTGGTCGCGCCAGATAACATACGTGCCATTAAAATTCGACTTCGTTCTGTTTTCTGCCTCCCACGACAGCTTAACACTCTTCGCCCAAGCGTCCGTCTTGTAGCTCAGACTGCCAGGCTTCGGAAACGTATTCGACTTCACGCTCGCCTTCTGCACGAAGTCCACGGCCATGCCATACGCATAGCGGTCGAAGGTCAGGTCGATGACGTTCACCTCCTTGCCCCCAGGCACCGTCAGCACGCACTCCTGGGCGTCGCCATGCCATTCGCATATCGTATTGTTGTATAAATCCAGCAGCGTCACCCCCGTCAGGTGCTTCAGGTCAAGGCACTTGAACGTCAAGTCCATATTGCTCCCCGACGTCACACCCCCATACACTCCTTTCACCAGCGCACTCCGTTGGCTCACCCGCACGCCGCAGGGCTCTATCCTGTTTAACCAGATGTTGTTGTCATTGCCACAATAGTATCCTGTACTACCGCCGCGACCCATGTCGTCATATCTCAAAAAACCTCCGTTTACCGACAAACGGAAGCGCGCATGTTCGGTATATCCCTGCGTCTGCGTCGTGTCCGCCCAGTCAATGGCCGTATATTGATAGTACGTGATGTCCCTCCCCTCCGCCGTCTGGTATTTAGGGTTGCTGTACTGCTTCGTCATCTCTACCACGCCACGCTCCGTTTTGTCACTCCACATACCGTCATAATCCACTAAATAGCGCCCCCAGGCGTTCTGCTTGGTAAACTTGGGCGACTTCAGCTTCAGCATCTCAGGAGCCGTCCAAGTCAGGTCGTCACTCGCTTCCACCGTTGCAAAGGGACTATTCGTCTTGTGCGTCTCCAGCGTCGCAAGACCTTCGAAATCCACGGCATTCGTCATACCCTTGTCCTTGTGGTTTGCCGTGAATTTACCTGCCACGCTCACCTTGTGCGAATCACCCTCTCTATTCGTGGGGAATATCACATCTACCACGATATAGTGGTCGTCATTGCGCCCGTAGACGTTCTCTGTACCGCCACCTATCGACATGCTCGTCGGCAGCGTGGCGTCCTTTACCTTGAACGAGTCCCTCCAGCGCACCCAGTAGTGCACTGTCTCGCCATCGCGACACGCCAGTGTCTTGCCGAAATCGTCATCCCAGTCAGGATCGTATTCGATGGGGTCGTCCCCCTGTATGCCCTTCAGTTTGACGGAATGCCCGTCGATGGTCAGCGTGGGAGCCTCTTTCCAGTAGGAGTTGTTCTGCTTGGTGTTCAAGTACCAGATTAGCACAGAAAAATAAGCCTGCTTAGGCGACACCCACGGGAATAGCATGTGACCGTTGACTGAGCAAGTGCTCGTGGAAATCAAGACGCGCGGTGTGTCCTCGTCGGCTTGCACCCGCTGTACATGAGCTACCAGCAACAGGGTCAGCAGGGTAATAAATAGATGACGTGGTTTCATAAGTTTATCTGTTAATCAATTTTGGTGGCAAAAGTACACATTATGCGCCAAAAGGCCTGTTTGAAATTGTAGTTTGTTGTTCAAAATTTCAATTTGAGGTGTTCAAAATTGTTAGTAAATAAAAAAATGAACAGTTTTATGAGGATATTTTTGACCATTTCATCGGAATTTTGTAATTTCGTACCCGAAATGGACGTGACGAAAGAGATTATCAGCAATTTCCAGTTTACCGGCATTGTGGTGATGCTGTGGCTGACGCTGATGCTGGCCTTCATGAAGTTGCGGCGGACAGCTCAAGACCACATGCTCCACAAGACACGGTGGCTGATGGCCAGCGGCACCATTGTGCTGGCCATGCAGTTTCTGCTGCAATACACGCTGCGACTGCGCGACATGGGCCAAACGCAGGCACTGATGCTCAATCTGCTCATGTTCGTGCCCGCTGCATGGCTCATCAGTTGCGCTGTGCTCTATCTGCAACGACAGGGACGTCTCAGCCTGTCAGAGTGGATGGTGGGTGGTGTGACATGGGTGAGTGTCACCATACTCATCGTCGCGGCATCACTGGCAGGGGACGGACCGTTTTTCTGCGATACACCCCTGATGCGACTGATGGAGCACATCAGCGCGGTGGTCTATTTCGCCGGTCAGGCTTACTATGTTTTTAAGGAGCTGGCCGAACTGGGCCGCATGCGTCAGTCGCTAAAGAACTACTACGACCACGACAAGGCAGGATTGCTGCGATGGATGACCGTCAGCATCTGGACGTTGGCACTGATGGGATGCGTGGTGCCAGTGGTCATCGTCATCCCGGGACCGCTGATGTTCGTTTTAGGATTGTTTGTACTGGGTGGCATCGGCTATCTGGTGGTGAGTTTTCGTGACTACGTCATCGGCAAGGGTGCCTATCAGGTGATGGAGGCGCAGAACAACGACCGTGAAGCGGGTATCGGGGGCGACAATGGTTCAATAACGGCTATTTCCGCAGGCGACAGCCAACGGGTGGAACGGACCATCAGACAATGGCTGGCCAAAGGTCGCTATCTGCAACAGAGCATCACAATGCCCGTGGTGGTCAGCGAAATGGGCATCTCGCAACAATTGTTGCGCAGCTGGTTGCGTGCCGCCGGCTATGAGTCGTATGCCGACTGGATGCAGCAACTGCGCATCGAGCATGCCAAGCAGCTGTTGAAGCAGCATCCTGAATACAGCATTGAACACATCGCCGAGGCGTGCGGATTTCGCAACCGCAGCTATTTCCACACAGTCTTCCGACAAGTAACCGGCATGACACCGGCACAGTATCTTGAAATTTAATACTCAAAAATTTTTGGTATTTTCCTCGCTTATTCGTACCTTTATGGGCGCATGGCAGCGCCTAAGTATGACGCTGGCCTCAGCAACGACACGGCGGGCGGCGATGACGCTGCTGGCGAGTTGCGCGCCAAGGCTTCGCGCTGCTTCCGCGACAGTCTGTATATCCTGATTGTCAGCGGCGAGGAGGCCGGTGAGCCCGTCGTCATCCGTGTGCAGGCCGGTGGCTGGCTGAACATAGATGAAGGATGGAGCGCCTTGCTGCACTTCCAGCCCAACAAGCTGATAGGCACGTTCAAGAGTCCGCTGGTACTGGAGCCGGAGACGGTGACGGGCATTGAGGCGGTCAGATTCGCTGCGGGCAGCCATGTGACGGTCTACGGTCTGACGGGGCAGACGGTATTCAGCGGCTCTGCGGAGGAGCTGGACCTTGGGCGCCTGGCGAAAGACGGTGTCTACATCGTTGAGGAAACGACTGCTTCCGGACAAAGATTCATCAGGAAGATGAAACATTAAAGATGAAACATTAGGATGAGCGGTTGGCGATGGTTCGTCAACCGCTCATCTTGAGTTCCCGTTTCTGAGAAATAAAAATAAATGCCTATTTATTTTGTATTTCGCTCGGTTTGCACTATCTTTGCACGCGATAACAAAAGCATTACAATTATGGCAGACGACAAGAAGGAGAGATACATCAATCCATATACGGATTTCGGCTTCAAGAAACTATTCGGTACGGAGATGAACAAGGAACTGCTTATCAGTTTTCTTAACTCTTTGTTCGGGGATACGAAGAGGGACATTGTCGATGTGAAATACCTGAACAGCGAGCATCTTGGCGACGGCTATGGTGACCGCCGCGCCGTGTTCGACGTGTACTGCATGACTGACGATGGTGGACGCTTTATCGTAGAGATGCAAAAGGCTGAACAGGACTATTTCAAAGACAGAAGCATCTATTATTCCACGTTTGCCATCCGCGAACAGGCTCCTAAAGGCGAGTGGGACTATCATCTCGACGATGTCTATACGGTCGGTATTTTGAATTTTACGTTTCCAGACACCGAATATCCTGCAGACAAATTTCGCCATGAGATACAACTGAAGGACACTGAGGACAACCATGTGTTTTATGACAAACTGACTTTCGTGTATCTGGAAATGCCGAAATTCAATATGGATGAGAGCGAACTAGTGACAATGTTCGACAAGTGGATGTTCGTGCTACGTAACCTTTCACGTCTGCTCGACCGTCCCAAGGCACTTCAAGACCGTGTGTTCGACAGACTCTTTGAACAGGCAGAAATAGCCAAGTACTCCGATGCCGAACGCCGACAGTACGAGGAAAGCAAGAAAGACTACTGGGACTACTTCAGCACCATGAAGACCGCCAAGCGGAAAGCCAGGGAAGAAGAAAAGGTTGATACCGTATTCCGACTTAAGTCTATGGGGCTTTCATTGGAACAGATAGCACAAGGTGCCGGACTTGACACTGAAAGTGTTAAGAAACTGATAGGATAAGCACCCGTCAACCGCTCATCTTGAGTCCTGGGACTCTTTGTGCTACACGGAACTTGCAGCACGTAAAGAATCCTTACACCAAAGGATTCCGACCAAAAAGCCGTCATACAGTCCGCCCGGGGGGTTCTGGTAGTCCGCCCAGGCCTCCCTCCCATTCCGCCCAAGCCGGACTCCCAAAGAGCCTAAGGATAACACCAGCAGCATTATTCGCTTTTCCTGACAAAAAGAGGATTGTCGGTGCGCAATCATAGCAAGGGGATAGCAAGGGAGTAGCAAGAAAAAACCACCCGCTGGGGCCGATGGCTCAGCGGGTGTTTTTTTTGAGGTTGCTGCCGTGTGCCGTCACGCTTTTGGCGTGCGACACACGAGCAGGAATCTTTCATCTTTCATTTTTCATCTTTCATCTACTTGACAACCTTCTGGTGGTCGAGAATATAGATGCCCTTGTTGAGCTGTCTGTTAGAAAGCTTCTCGGAAGAGACGCGACGTCCACCAAGGTCATAGACATGGCCGTTATCGCTCTGGTTAGCAGCAAAGGCGGGTCTGATGGCCGTGGTCTCGCCGATGACGAGCACAACGGGCTCATTGACGCTACCGTAGAGCGCATCCTGCTGGTAGAAGATAGTGCCCACGTTGTAGGTGACACCGTCGAGCTGGACGCTGAGCTGCATCTCCGTATCGTCGGCCTTGCCCTGAACGGTGAGGAAGTACTCACTGTCGTAGCTGGGAGCGAGGGCCTCGCCACGCAACTGGCCGTAAGCGCTGACGCGGATGACGGCATCGTTGCGCTGCAGTCCGTTCTCGTCCACGACGGTCACGATGACGTTCATGTTGCTCTCCAAGAGTTCAATGGGCTCAGAGGAGACAGAGGACACAGAGGCACGGCGCGGAGCGTTCTTGCGGCCCTGCGTGCTGGCGGCAGGATAGGTGAAGGTCTTCGACTGCGTGTCCTTCGAGTTGTAGAGGTAGCCCACGCCGGGCACGACGGCCTCGAGGGAACCTACCCAAGCGTTCTGCGAGAACATGGAGAAGTCGCGCTGACTCTTCACCACGTCACCCTCCTGCGGGTCGAGACCACTGAAGGCCTCGCCGGGCGACAGGGTGGCGGTGGTGGCTACGCCCAGCCAGTTCCAACCGTTGTAGATGGTGATGGGGGTGTCGCTGCTGACTACGGGCACGCCGATGATCTGCAGTTCGCCGTCGGCGTTGGCCTGCAACTTATACATGGTGCCGAGTCCAACCTCCTGCAGTTCGCCGGTCCACTTGTTGGCGGCATACTGGGCATAGACGCCCGAGGTCTTGACCTGTGCCACGCTGACATCCTTCAGCACGCTGCTGACGGACTTGTTCTCCGGCTCTACATAGAGCGAGATCCAGTTCCAGCCGGTGCTGAGGGCCAGATCCTGCTCCACCTTGTTGTCGGGCGTCCACACCACCGGCTCGGCAATGGTGCCGACGATGGCGTCCTTCTCGAAGATGACGGGCTCCGACATGTTGACCGACGGATAGAGGATGCCGGTAGAGGCGTCGTAGACCTTGAAGGTCAGGTCGGCGCTGTCGTCGTTGCCATAGACGGTCATCATGACGTAGTAGGCATCGTAGCGCTTGAAGTACTGCGGATGGGCCACGCCCACGCACTGCTTGCCGTGGAAGGCGGCCACGATGTCCTCGGTGTCCTCGCTGAGCTTGTTGTCAATCTTCAGCTGTCCCATGACGTTCATCGTGAACTCATAGTCAGCGGGGTTGACGGTCCAGTCGGGCGTCTCACCCTCGGCCACGAGGTTCACCACGAGCGGCTTCTGCACTCCGTCGTCGCCGCTGAGGTAGACGGTATGCTCATACTTGCCCACGGCTGTAGAGGCAGCCACCTTGAAGGTGACGGTGGCCGTGCCCTGTGCGGCCAACGTGCCGCTGGCAGGAGAGGCGGTGAGCCATGAAGGCAGACCGGTGATGGTCCAGTTGGTGGACTTGGCACTGACGTTGCGTACGTCGACGCTGAACTCCTTGGCCTCTGCATTAGCCTTGCGGACGCTGACCGACGCGTCGCCCCACTCCATCTGGTGCTGGTTGATGACAGCCGTCCAAGTGACGGGGTCGCTCAGGTTGCCGTT
>CACXAG010000098.1 GCA_902765585.1 uncultured Prevotellaceae bacterium | reverse complement strand
CGCTGGGACATCACCGAGGGCAGAGTGCAGATGACTCACCAACGCGGACACCCCACCAGTCTGAATCATATCAATTTCGAGGGTCCCGAGTTGGCGCGCTACCATGACAAATACTATATATTCTATGCTGTGAACCGCATGGGACCACGCTCGGGCATGTACCAGGTGGGGTGCGCCATCAGCGACCAGCCCATGAACTTCAACAACTCGAAGAAGCTGCCACATCCGGTGATCACCCGCAACACCGAACAGCAGCTCATTGACTATAAGCCCATCGCCCCTACGGCCGAGCATGGCGGTTGGGATGCACGGTACACCATGAGCCAGCCTTCGGGCAGCTGGACATCCGCCAACTATGACGACTCGTCATGGAAGCAAGGTCAGGGCGGTTTCGGCTATCAGGAGTTTGATTTGTATTCCGGAACGACGATGACCAATGCCAGGGTGCGTGCCCGCAAGACTTTCTGGAAGACCACCAATATCTACATACGGCGCACGTTCACACTCGATGAGGTGCCCTCGCACATGGGCATGAAACTGTGGGTGAACGGTACGGCGACCTTCTATATCAACGGTCACGACTTCAAGGTGACATCATCCAACAATACCTATTCCGTACGTATGATAGACCCGTCGTGGCTGAAGAAGGGAGAGAATATCGTGGCAGTGGCAGGTGTGAGTTCCAACACATCGAATACCAGCCAGCAGCTCATAGACTTCGGTTTCTATGACACGGGCGACGAGGATATGTATCCCGTGATGATCGGTCCGGCACAGCCCAACTTCACTGCCGGTCCCAACGGCTTTGAGCGGTGGATGGTCTATAAGTCGTACATCGAAGGTCAGCAGAAACAGAGTATCGACCGCATACACTTCTACGGCCAGGAGCCCGTGGTAGAGTCAACAGTAAAAGGAACGGCAGGCTACCATCCTGCACCGGCACAGCCCACCATGATCAACTATCTCGACTATGCGCTGTACTATCCGTTCCGTTTCCTGGGCGGATCGGAATGGAAGGTGGTCGATAAGGTGATGGTGCCAACGGCTGCCGAGGGCGGCGAGCTGCTGCTGCGGAAACCTGCCGAGGCAAACTACCGCTTCGAGGTGCCTCTGCGCTTGAAGGGCAGCAACGACTGGGGAGGTGCCTATGCCTACTATAAGGATGAACAGAACTGGGTGCGCGTGGAGATAGGACGTGAAGGGAAGTGGCGACTGACCAACTGCCTGAAGGGAACTGTCACCACGACTGAGAAGCCCCTGCCCGCCAAGTTCCGCTTCCTGGAAGACCACCCGTTGGTGGCCGACTATGCCGAGCCCTGGCACACGCTGACCATGTACAAGAACGTGGATCGTCTGCACGTGATGCTCGACGAATTCAACCTGACCATTGACGGTGATGCCGTGATAGGACACAGCGGCGCTGGAACAGTAGGACTGGTGGCCTCGTCGCCGACAGTGAGTTTTGATGCCATACAATATACTGCGGGCTGGGACGAATGGAACAGTCATGTGCTGGGGTGGACGCCCCAGGGTGGCACGTGGACAGTGGATGACGGCGGACTGTCGCAGCAGTCGACGGAAGCTGTCGAGGCCCTCGCACTGAAGGGCGACCCAGCATGGAACTATGAGTTCTCTGCCTATATGACTACCGACGGCCTGGCTACGGCTGGCGAGGCAGGCTTCTATCCTGTCTATGTCGATGGACAGAACTATGTGCGTGCTACCATCAATTACGGCAAGAAGGCACTGGACATCACGTCGTGTGAACAGGGCATAGTCACCAGCCAGCAGACGGTTCCATTGAACCATAAGACCATGCGGCAGTATTCGTTCTCGACATCATCGGCCTATCCCACCAACTCGTACATCTACGAACTGCGTAATGAGACGGAGGTGTCGGGTATCGACGTGCTGTGGCTGGAAGGACCCTATCCCTACCTGAACCAGACATTCGACCTGCCCACAAAAGTGATTGTGATGGCAAGGGAAGGCAGTTCGTGGAAGCAAGTGGAGGCAACGCTGCAGGGCGAGCCGAAGCTGGGCGTGATGAACACCTACACGTTTGCACCGGTGAAGACCTCGGCAGTAAGACTGTACCTGACGCCCAAGTCGGGAACGCATGCACGTCCGTTCTGCATCTATGTACACGAAGACGTGGCGGCGGGCTATCACCTGAGGGCACGGCGTGAGCGCGACGGCGTGAGGATCATGGTTGACGGCCAGCTCATGGCCACGGTACCGGGCAACTGGCAGCCGTCGGTGCCCGCACTGGCAACGAAGGGCCTGGCCGCTCACTTCAACAACATGCTCTGCTACCAGACAGGGGGTGTCAGGGTGGAAAGCATCAGCATAGCCGAGACGGGGTGCACTGTAGGCAAAAGCCAGCAGCTGAAGGCCACCATCCTGCCTGCCGATGCCACTAACACGATGCTAAGCTGGGTGAGCAGCAACCCCGACGTGCTGTCAGTCGATGACAACGGCATCATCACCCGCCATGCCGAGGGGGCAGTTACCATCACTGCCTATGCTGCCGACGGTGGTTCGGCCAAGGGCAGCGTGGTCGTCGGCGATGCCACGAAGGTGGAGAGCGTGATGACTGTCCCCACCTGGCACAAGAGGGCACTGATCTACAATCTGGCAGGGCAGCGTACGGCGAAAAGAAAAGGGTTATTCATCGTTGACGGAAAAAAAATCATTATAAAATGACAAGCAAAAAGACAACGCTATTCTTCAAGACTGGCATGCTGGCCGCCATGCTCATGGCATGGCCTGCGGCCTCGGCACCGACCATCGGCGACGCCCCCTACGGACAGGCACGCACCGCCGACCGCCATACGCGCCTGCCACTGGCCACGGAGCCCGTGATGGACTACTGGATGCGCGACACATGGATGACGCTGGGCCCCGACGGCTACTACTACATGACGGGCACGACGGCCGACCCCACAAGGGTATTTCCCGGTCAGACTCACTGCTGGGACTGGAACGACGGCATCTACGTGTTCCGCTCTAAGGACATGAAGGAGTGGACACCGTTGGGCCGCGTGTGGTCGCTCGACGACAACGGCACCTGGCAGCGTGAAGCCAAGGTGTTTGGGGAGGACGAACGCTACCCAAAACGCTCGCTCAACGGCGACGTGATGGACAACCGCTTCCGAGCTGTGTGGGCACCCGAGCTGCACTACCTGAAAAGTCAGAAGTGCTGGTTCATCGTGGCCTGCATGAACAACTCGAAGACGGGCGGCAAGGGCTCGTTTGTGCTCAGGAGCACGACGGGCGGCCCCGAGGGTCCCTACGTGAACATCGAGGCCAACGAGGAGGAACCGCTGTTCGACAATATCGACGGCTCGCTGTTTGAAGATGAAGACGGAACGGTCTATTTCATAGGCCACAACCACTATATAGCCAGGATGAAAGCCGACATGTCGGGGCTGGACGAACCGCTGCGCAGGATGCAGGAGACACCCTATCATCCTGAACCTTACATCGAGGGGGCCTTCATCTGCAAGGAAGGGGGCCGCTACCACCTGGTGCAGGCTATCTGGTCGCACCGCCTCGACGACGGGACGGCCACCTACTGCCCTGCCGTGGACGACAACCGCACACGCTACAGCTACGACTGCATCATCGCATCGGCCGACAATATCTATGGTCCCTACGGGCCCCGCTATAACGCCATCACCGGCGGCGGGCACAACAACCTGTTCCGCGACAAGCAGGGACAGTGGTGGGCTACCATCTTCTTCAATCCGCGGGGCGCCCAGGCCAAGGAGTACAAGCAGACATGCCGACCCGGCGTGGTGCCTATGAAGTTCAGGAAGGGACGCTTCGCCATCGACTATAAGAGAGTAACGAAAAAAAACACAATAATATGAAGACAAACAAATGTTTTACCGCTGTAGTGCTGACAGCACTTATGGCCACAGGCATCCAGGCCCAGAACCATAGTGTGACCATCACCACGGCAAAGGCAAAGAAGGTGTCGCGCATGATCTATGGCTGGCACTATGAGGAGATAGGCAACATCGGCGAGGGCGGACTCTATGCCGAGATGGTACGCAACCGTGGTTTCGAGGAAGCCAACCTCCCCGGAGGACTTGTCATCGAGAACGGACAGTATAAGGACGTGCCCAATCCTGGGCACCCCAACAAGCGCGTCTATCAGATAGACCCGCTGGTGGGATGGGTTACCACACCGCTGTCCAACAGTCCCATACGCATCACCTGCACCGACCGACACCCGCTGAACGACCAGAACCCGCACTCGATGGCTGTCAACGTCATCAGCAACGACCTGGGACGTGCCGCCATCCACAACCAGGGCTACAACGGCATGGCTTTCAAGCAGGGCGTGGCCTGCCGCCTGTCGTTCTATGCCCGTAGCGAGGGCTACGAGGGTACCGTCGCCTTCCGACTCTCCGACGAGGAGGGACGGGCCGTGTCGGAAGCTAAGTCGTTCACCATCGGGAAAGGACAATGGACGAAATACGAGTGTGAACTCGTGCCGACAAAGAACATTGCTGCCGGCATGCTCACCATCGTTCCCTCGCAGCGCGGACGCTTCCAGTTAGACATGGTGTCGATGTTCCCGTCGGACACCTACGACGGCGGACGCTCAGTGTTCCGTGCCGACGTGCTGCAGAACCTCATCGACTACCGTCCCCACTTCCTGCGCTTCCCTGGCGGCTGCATCGTCCATGGCGTTAACGAGGAGACGATGTACCACTGGAAGAAGACCATCGGCGACATAGCCCAGAGGCCTGGACAGTGGTGCAAGTGGGAGCCTCACTACCGTACCGACGGACTGGGCTACCATGAGTTCTACGAGCTATGCGAATACATGGGCTGCGATGCCATGTATGTCACCCCGACGGGCATGGCCTGCACGGAATGGGTGCACCGCGACGACCAGCGTCATTTCTTCCACAAGGAGACCGACGTGAACTATTATATCAACGACCTGCTCGACGCCATCGAATATGCCATAGGGCCTGTCGACAGCCGATGGGGAGCCGAGCGCGCCAAGAACGGACATCCCGAACCCTTCCCGCTGAAGTATGTCGAGATAGGCAACGAGGACTTCGGTCCTGTCTATTACGAGAAGTACCACCAGATCTACTCGGCAGTGAAGCAGCGCTATCCCCAGCTGCGCTTCATCGCCAACAGCCCGCTGGGCACCGAGGGCGAGAAAGAGCGTTTCATGGATGAGTTCATAGACAGGAGCGAGGTGGAAATCTATGACGAGCACTACTACAAGGGCATTCCCTGGGCCGTGAAAAATTTCCATAAGTACGATGTATACAAGCGGCGCGGAATTGACATCTTCATCGGTGAGCTGGGCATACAGAGCAACGGCGTGGGCGGACCGTCGGGCCGCTACCCGGGCAGCATCCTGGCCGAGGGCATCTTCAAGATGGGACTGGAACGCAACGGCGACATGAACCCCATCATGGCCGACCGCCCACTGATGCGCAACTGGGAATCCATAGACCGCAACGACATGCAGCCGCTGATACTCAACAGCAGCACGGTGAGCGCCCGCACGTTCAATTACTATCTGTGCAAGATGCTGCGTGACAACCCCGTGGACCAGGTATTCGACGTGGCCAACAGTGAGGGCGAACAGACGCTCTTCGTCACCGCAGGTCGCGACCTGCAGCGCAAGCAGATGGTGGTGAAGATCATCAATCTGAGCGAACAGCCTCAGGCGTTTGAACTGAAAACCGACAAGAACTTCAAGAATCGCCAGACGGAAGTTCTGACCCTCACTGCCACACCCGACCAGCGGGTGACACCGCTGACGCCCGATGCTGTCAGCACAGTCACTACGACAACTACTGTCAGCAAGGGTGATAAGATTACCCTGCCCGGCAACGCATTCGTCATCTACAGAATAAGCCTATGAGAAAGAACACCACAACGGTGCTGGCGGCACTCGCGGCAGCAGTGCCCGCACTGGCACAGCAGGAGAAGCCTAACGTCATCGTCATCGTGGCCGACGACCTGGGATGGGGCGACGTGAGTGCCTATGGCAACACTACCATCCACACACCCAACATCGACCGCCTGGCCACTGAGGGTGTCTGTCTGAGTGACGGCCATGCCGCCTCGGCCACCTCCACACCATCGCGCTACGCCCTGTTTACGGGCATGTATCCGTGGAAGAACGAACAGGCGAAGATTCTGCCTGGCGATGCGCCGCTGCTCATCTCACCCCAGCAGTTCACCATGCCCCGCATGTTCCAGCAGGCAGGCTATGCCACGGCTGCCGTGGGCAAATGGCACCTCGGCATGGGCATCGGCAAGATTGACTGGAACAGCCACATAGCCCCGGGGGCACGCGAGATAGGTTTTGACTACTCGTGCATCATCGCTGCTACTGTCGATCGTGTGCCGACGGTCTATGTGGAGAACGGCGACGTGGTGGGACGCGATGCCAACGATCCTATCTACGTGGACTACGACACGCCCTTCCCTGGCGAACCCACAGCGCTGACCAACCCCGAGCTGGTGAAGATGCAGTGGAGCCACGGTCACCAGAATACCGTCGTCAACGGCATTCCCCGCATCGGCTATATGAAAGGGGGCGAGCGGGCACGGTGGAAGGACGACGAGATGGCCCAGTATTTCCTTGACCGTTCCTGCTGGTTCATCGACTCGGTAAGCAGGCTGAACGAGCCCTTCTTCCTCTACTACGGCCTGCACCAGCCTCATGTGCCCCGCACGGCTGATCCACGCTTTGCAGGCTCCACGCAACTCGGTCCCCGAGGCGATGTGGTGGTCGAGGCCGACTGGTGCGTGGGACAGATTATCAAGAAGCTGGAAGAGAGCCATTTGCTGGATAACACGCTCATCGTCTTCACCTCCGACAACGGACCGGTGCTCGACGACGGCTATGAGGACGGCTCGCGCGATACCCGTTTCATGCACGACCCCAACGGCTCGCTGCGAGGGGGCAAGTACAGCCTCTTCGATGCCGGCACACGCGTTCCTTTCTTCGTCTATTGGAAAGGGCACACACGTCATGTCAACAGTCCGGTGCTCGTGTCACAGCAGGATCTGCTGGCATCGTTCGGACGACTGATCAACCAGCCCGTCCCCGACTCGCTCGACTCGAAGGACATGCTCGACACCTTCCTCGGACAGCGCATGAAGCGCCGCGACGACCTCGTGGTGGAAGCCAGCGGACGACTGGCCTACCGCTGGCGTCAGTATGCACTGGTGCCGCCCTATCGTGGCCCTGAGACCAACGAGACGGGCAACGAGCTGGGTGTGGTCAGCGACTGGGCCCTCTACGACCTGCAGGCCGACCCTACGCAGCACACCGATCTCGCCCGCCAGAAGCCTGCCCTGCTCAGACGGCTCAAGCGCCAGTTCCTCCAGCAGGTCAGTGGCTACTACAACCCCGACCGCGAACAAGAAACGCTAAAATAATGACAAACAGAACTCTCTTCTCACTCTTGGGGGCGTCACTCTCATGCCTATGATGGGAGCGGCACAGACACAGAGGCCCAATATCATCATCATGAATATTGATGACATGGGCTACTCTGACCCTTCCTGCTTTGGGGGCGACTATGTCAATACCACCAATATAGACCGGCTGGCCAGCGAGGGGCTTAGTCTCACGCAGTTCTATACCGCCTGTCCCATCAGCTCGCCATCACGAGTAGGGCTCACCACAGGCATGTACCCCACCCGCTGGGGCATCAACACCTTCCTGCAGGAACGGGTAAACAACGCCAAGAACGAGCAGAACGACTTCCTCACCGACCGTGCCCCCTCCATGGCACGTGCCCTGAAGAACAGCGGCTATGCGACGGGACACTTCGGCAAATGGCACATGGGAGGCGGGCGCGATGTGAAGAATGCACAGTCTATCCTGAACTATGGCTTCGACGAGTATGTCTCTACCTGGGAGAGCCCCGACCCGCTCATCACCTCCGGCAACTGGATATGGCAGCCCACTGACAGCATCAAACGGTGGAACCGCACGGCGTATTTCGTGGACAAGACACTCGACTTCCTCGCACTCCATAAAGACCGGCCATGCTTCGTCAGCCTCTGGCCCGACGATGTGCACACACCGTGGGTCTATGAGGGCGACGAGAGATCGCAGCGACAGTCGGCACCGTCCTTTGCCATCGTACTGGCAGAGCTCGACCGTCAGATAGGGCGCTTCATGCAGGGACTGAAGGACTTGGGCATCGACCAGAACACCATCGTCATCTTTACCGGCGACAACGGACCTGCCCCCGCCTTCGACGGTCACCGCACCAACGATCTGCGCGGACAGAAAGGGACTCTCTACGAAGGGGGTATACGCATGCCATTCATTATCCGCTGGCCCGATCATATTCCAGCAGGCATGAAGAACGACAGGTCGGTGGTCTGTATGGTTGACCTCTTCCCATCACTCTGTAAGATAGCCGGAGCCGAGCTCCCCACTGACTATCCCCTTGACGGCATAGACATGAGCGATGTCATCACCGGACAGTCCCTGCGCGAACGCGCTACGCCCCTCTTCTGGGAGTTTGGCAAGTGCAGGCCTAAGAGGGTGAGTCCTCACATCGCCGTCAGAGAAGGCGAATGGAAACTGCTGGTCAATGCCGACGGCTCAAGGACAGAACTCTACAACATGACTACCGATTTCAACGAGAAGCAGAATGTGGCAGCCGACCATCCCTTCCTCACCCAGCGGCTGAAACAGGCTGCCATTGACTGGTTCAATGAAGCCTACCGTCAGTATGCCGACAGCATAACCTATGTAAGTCCTGACAAGAAATAATAACTAAAGTTTCGCAAGTGAATATTCATTCATCATGCGACTAATTTATACATTTGATATAGCTTATGGAACTTTGAATTCCCGTCAATAACAACAGAAAGCAGTTCGCTGGCATCGGCAGATATGATTTCTGCGATTTCCAGGATGGTATCC
>CACXAG010000097.1 GCA_902765585.1 uncultured Prevotellaceae bacterium | reverse complement strand
TGCCTCTAACCAGACCGGTCCGGGCAACAGCGTCAACTACTACAACTGCACTTTCTACCGCCTGGGCTGGAATGGCGGCCAGTGGGGCAACTACAATGGCATGAACGGCAAGGGCGACTCCTACTGGAACATGAAGGACTGCATCTTCTATGCCTGCAGCCAGGCCGGCGGCGTGCCACGCCGCTTCCTCCACGGCAAGGCCAACCAGCCGACGGCAACCTTTGCCAACAATACCTACATGCAGGCCGACGGCACTTTCGACTCGGTAGGCGACTACGACAAGTCAGGCACCCAGATAGAGGAGGACCCGCAGTTTGCCAATCCCGCTATCGCCGACTTCCACATCAGCGGACCCACGCAGGTGGCTCGCAAGACCGGTGACCCGCGCTGGCTTCCATAATGGCGGGCTTCGCCCTAATTGATAATTGATAATTGAAAAATGATAATTATGAAAAGATATATCAAAACCTTATGCCTCGGTGTGATGCTGGCGTTCTCGGCATCGGCCCAGGCTCAGAACCAGACAGTGAAAGGTACGGTGGTCGACGAGCTCGGTGAGCCTGTCATCGGTGCCACTGTCACCGTAGCTGGCACGAAGATAGCCACTGTGACCGACATGGATGGTAATTACACGATTTCTGCTCCGGCCGGTTCGAAGGTCACTATCAGCTATATTGGTTATATGCCCCAGACCGTGAAGCCTGGCGGTACGGTCAAGTTGGAAGAAGACAAGCAGACGCTGGAGGAGGTCGTTGTCGTAGGTTACGGCACGCAGAAGAAGGCTCACCTGACAGGTTCCGTGTCGACCGTGGAGGTTGACGACATTCAGGACCTGGCCAACGGTGGCTTGGGACAGTCGCTCTCAGGACTGGTCAACGGTCTGTCCGTCAGCGGCGGTGACGCCCGTCCCGGTGAGAATGCCCGTCTCAGCATCCGTGACGTCAACTCGTTGGGCGAGGTAGGTTCTACTGCCCAGCAGCCGCTGTTCGTCATCGACGGCTACATCTATCCAAACGACGTGAAGGTAGGCAACAGCTACCAGAACCTGGGTGCTGAGGCCTTCAACAACCTCGACCCCTCTGAAATCGAGAGCATCTCCGTGCTGAAGGATGCCTCGGCAGCCGTCTATGGTGCCCGTGCTGCCAATGGTGTCATCCTCGTTACCACGAAGAAAGGTAAGGGGGGCTCGCCCAGCATCAGTTATAGCGGTTCGGTCGGTATCACCGACGAGGTGGCCCGCCCCAGCATGCTGAGTGCCTATAACTACGGACGCCTCTACAATGCCATTACGGCTGCCGACCCCACCAACACCAGTCTGAACCATACCACAGCCCTGTTCCAGGCCGACGAGTTGGAGGCCATGAAGGCGCTGAACTACGACCTGTTGGACAAGTATTGGGAGAAAGGCTACACCACCCGCCACGCTGTCAACGTCAGCGGTGGTGGAGACAAGGTGAACTATTTCGGTGGTATCACCTACTTCAAGCAGGACGGTAACTTAGGCAAGCTCGACTACGACCGCTGGAACTACCGTGCCGGCATCGACGTGAAGCTGAGCGACTGGCTGTCGGCCAACCTGACCGTCAGCGGTGACTACGGCAAGAAGAACAAGCCGCTGGTGAAGGTTGGCGGTTCGGGCGACGAGAAGGACTACAACCTGCTGCTGACCCGTCCGACGTACTTCCCGGAGTATGTAGGCGACTATGCCATTCCTGCCTACGGTGTGAGCGGTGGACGTCGCAACCAGAACCAGGACTACCACTACGATCTGCTGCAAAACAATGGTGACTACAGCCGCAGCATGACGTCGAACACCAACATCGGCGCCAGCATCAAGTATGACTTCGGCTGGAGCAAGATACTGAAGGGCCTGAAGTTGAGCTTCAGCTATTCGAAGAGTATCAATAACGACAAGACCAACCAGTATGGTTCGCGCTATACGCTCTATCAGATGCAGACCCGCTATGGTTCCGGCAAGCATCTCTATACGCCGACCAGCGGTGACGATCCCACTTTCGACTATCTCGCAGCCTCGAACTTCAACGCCATGACGATGAAGAACGGCAATATGCTGTATCGTACGATGACCCGTACTGACAACTACCAGATGAACTTCACCGCCCAGTATGGCCGCGACTTCGGCAAACATAGCGTCAATGCCCTCTTCTCCATTGAGAAGTCGGAGGCAGAGTCGGAGTACCTCATGGGCCAGCGCGAGAATCCGTTCCCCTTCACCACCGGCCAGTCCAATTCTGCCGACGGTGAGCAGACAACGGTGTTCACCCGCTCCGAGAGTGGTACGCTGTCGTACATCGGACGTATCAACTACGCATACGCCGACCGCTACCTCTTCGAGTTCCTGCTCCGTTCGGATGCTTCCACCAAGTTTGCCCCCGAGAACTACTGGGGCACCTTCCCCGCCATCTCCGGCGGTTGGGTCATCAGCGAGGAGCCTTTCTTCCAGAACGCCAAGGGCCTGCAGTGGGTCGACTTCCTGAAGATCCGTGCCAGCTGGGGTCTCACCGGTCGTGACAACCTCGCTCCCTGGCAGTGGATGCAAATCTATGCCCAGGACTCCAACCGCGGTCCCGTCTTCGGAACAGGCGTCAGCAACGACTCCGGGAACCGTATCACCATCAACAAGAACAACTCGGCCCTCAATACCGACGTCCACTGGGACAAGTCGTACAAGACCAACCTCGGTCTGGACTTCCAGGTGCTGAACAAGCGACTGGCCGTCAACTTCGACTGGTACTATGAGAAGAACCGCGAGATGCTGCTGAACCTGGCTCAGGAGATTCCGACGCCCATTGGCACGCAGACCGCCTCGCAGAATCTGGGTGAGATGAACAACTGGGGTTGGGAACTTGGCATCACCTGGCGCGACAAGATAGGCAAGGATTTCAAGTACCGCATCGGCATCAATACCGGCTACTCGGACAATGAGGTGCTGGTCATGGACTTTGCCACCGACTATCTCTATCGCCAGATTACCCCCGGCAGCCGTACCGACATCGGCACCTGGGGCATGCAGTGCATCGGCATGTTCCGCTCGTTCCAGGACATCGAGGAGTACTTCGAGAAGTACAACATTACGTCGTATATGGGTATGAGCAAGGACAAGGTGCGCCCTGGTATGCTTATATATAAGGATGTACGTGGCGCCTACAATGCCGAGACAGGCACCTACGACGGTCCTGACGGTGTCGTCGACAAGGACAACGACCAGGTATGTCTGTCGCAGCGCTCGAACCCCTACGGATTCACCATCAATGCCCATGCCGACTGGAAGGGTCTGGCACTGACCGCTCAGTTTGGTGCCTCCTGGGGCGGCTACACCACGCTGCCTTCAGCTGCCATCGGTGTACCATCCAGTTCGAACATCGAGTACTACAACATGCCGTCGTTCTGGAATCCCGACAACATGTATGTCTACCAGGACATCTACGACGGCAGCGGCAACCTCGTGATGAAGCAGAACCGCGAAGCCACCTATCCCAACCTGGCTTACCAGAGTGTGAACGCCGTGACCTCCAGTTTCTGGCGCGTCAGCGCTGCCAGCGTGCGCCTGAGCCGTCTGACTCTGGCCTACACCTTCCCCAACGCCTGGTTCAAGGGCATTGGCGTGAAGAACGTCCGCCTGAACATCACTGGTCAGAACCTGATAAACTTCTACAACCCCTATCCCGACAAGTTCACCAGTCCGATGGCAGGAACTTACGGCAACTATCCTACGTTGCGCCGCTGGGACATCGGTATCAATCTGTCGTTCTGATACAATAAACAAGACGGTGGTGAGTACCAACCGTCAACGTGAAGCAATAAACATTTTTTGAATTATGAAAAAGATTATGCGAAATATTGTCAATAAAATAACGGTTATTGGTTATTGTTTATTGGTTATTGGCCTGTCGGCTTGTAGCGACCAGTTCCTGCAGGACAAGAAGAACTACGACAACGTCACCACGGATGTCTATAACTACGTGGAGGGTGCCAACGCCCGACTCAACGACATCTACGGATGGTGTCTGCCTCAGGTGGCTGACCTGGCCACAGGTACCAACTACCTGTCCGTCTCCATCGGTAATAACGACGCTGCTGGCGGCGCTACCGAGGAGTATACCGGCTTCACCATCTTTACCGACCCGCAGATAGCCCTGTCGGCCATGGGTACTTCCAATGGCGTGCCCGACTACTTCATGGGAGCCCATAACAACATCCAGAACTCGGTCTACGGACGTATCCGTAACATCAACGACTTCATTCAGGGTGTCAAGGGCAGTACGCTGGCTGACGAATACAAAGACCTGATGCTCGGACAGGCATACTTCTTCCGCGCCTGGTGCTACTACAACCTGGTGAAATGGTATGGCGGCGTGCCCCTCGTGAAGGAAGTGCTCGAACCCGTGAAGGAGAACTTCACGCCGCGCGCTACCACCAAGGAGACCATCGAGTTCATCTGCAGCGACCTCGACCAGTCGGCCCGTCTGCTGGCTGATAAGACCATGAAGGGTGGCTGGACCGGCGACGACTGGGGCCGCGTCAGCACTGGTACGGCACTGGCCCTGAAGGGTCGCGTGCTGCTGCTCTGGGCTAGCCCGCTGTTCAACCGTGCCAACGACCAGAGCCGCTGGCAGTCGGCATACAGTCAGATGAGCCGTGAGCTGGACAGCATCAATGCCTGTGGCTACGGACTCTTCAAGGGGAGTTCCAACGTCAATGGCAGCGACTTCGCCAGTCAGTTCCTGTCGAGCACCATCAATCCCGAGGCCGTGTTCGTAGCACTCTACAACAACATCGTTGCCGACGGTTCCGACATCCAGCGCAACAACAACTGGGAGCGCAGCATCCGTCCCAAGAACACTGGTGGCAGCGGCAAGAATGCCGGACTCGCCCTGGTCGAGCTCTTCCCCATGGCTGACGGTAAGATGCCCAACCTGAACGCCCTGCCCGCCCTCTCGGAGATTGGCAAGCGTACCTATACCGACACTTACAGCAAGCTGGAACGCAGTCAGTACGCCTACGACGAGTCGGCCCCCTACATGAACCGCGACCCGCGCTTCTACCGCACCTTCGCTTTCCCCGGCTTCCGCTGGGCCTATAGCGGCGACCCCGTGCCTGCCGATGCCAATAACCCCTCTTACGACAACGGCAAGAACTACGTGCTGTGGAACTACGTATGGTATGTCGACCTCAACGACCAGGGCAACCCCGAGAGCGGCAACTCCTACGGTGCCGACAACCTGCTCACCAGCAAGGCCGGCATCTATGTCCGCAAGAAGAGCGACGACTACGACGTCAACCCCGCACCGCTCTACAACTACGACCCCATTGCCAGCCAGCACTTCTATTCCGGCGCCTCGCTCATCGAGCTGCGCTATGCCGAGGTGCTGCTGAACCTGGCTGAGGCCGCCTGCGGTGCCGGTCAGCTGGACGAGGCCGTCCGCTACCTGCAGCAGATTCGCCAGCGTGCCGGATATACCGCTGACAACAACTACGGTCTCCAGACCAATCTCACCAGCGACCAGGCCGCCTGCATGAGCGCCATCCTCTACGAGCGCCAGATAGAGTTTGCCTACGAAGGCAAGCGCTTCGACGACATGCGCCGCTGGATGCTCTTCGATGGTGGTACGCTGACTGAGCCCGTGGCCGATGCCGATGCCGAGGCACAGTCGCTGCCCTCCAGTTGGAAGGTTACCGGTTGGGGTGGCAATACCTGCACTTGGCTGGGCTTCAAGGCCTGGAACGGCCAGCGCCGCGAGCGTGTGGAGTTCCGCACGGGCAACCAGTATGGTGTTGGTGGCACCACTGCCGACAGCGACCCGCTGGTGAAGGCTGGTGTCGAGCGTCCTGCTGGTGTCAACTTCAGCGTAGCCGACATCGAGACGCAGCTGACCACGCTGAAGGAATGGTACAATACCAACCTCGTCACGTCCTACAAGGTTGGCGATGGTCGCGACTCGCAGAAGAATGCCCTCTACGTGGCCTTCCGTCCTAAGTACTACTTCCTCGGACTCTCCCAGGGTGCCCAGAGCCACAACCCCGACCTGCCCCAGACCATCGGCTGGGCCGACTACAACCACGGCGGCAGCAACGGCACCTTCGACCCACTGGCAGAGTAAAGAAGATGAAAGATGAAAGATTAAACATGAAAGATTAAATTCGCTTCGCTCAGAAGCATTACACATTTTAAGCATAATATTCGCAGAGGCAGGCTCTCCACCACGACGTGAAGAGCCTGCTTTGCGTTGTGATTCCATCGTGTTACGCATCACAAAAACTTTGTTACAACTTTTTGGCAGCTATTTGGATATTTTTGTCTACTTTTGTCGTAATTGTTATCAATTGTTTATCAAACTAATAACTAAAAAGTATGAAAATTTTTACAAAAGTGCTTTTCACCCTTGCGCTACTCGTAGTCGGTGTTGCGGGGACAAGGGCAAGTAGGGTGAATCTTACATTTGAGACTCCTGATTATTGTGCGGCTTCCTGGGACGCCGGTACAAAAACTTTTACCTGGGGCTCTGGCGGGTGGAATTCCGCATGGACGTTTATGGCCGTTTCCAATCTTAAAGGTGACATCTCGGCTTATACAAAACTGGTGTTTAAACTGGAGGATTTTACCAATTCTGTCGAGAACAAGTTGACCATCTATTTTAAGGGAAATATCGTCCCATACTTCCGTTTTGATGACAAAATGGAAACAGCAGAGTATGAAACCTTAATCGGACGTATATCGTAGGAATTAGCTATCTCCGTCCGAGTTTCGATATGAGCAAGGTTGGAAAACCGCTAAAAAGAGTTCGCTATTAGCGCAATCTGCCCTCGCAGCCCCATCCGTGTTACAAATCGCAAAAACCGTGTTACACCTTTTGACAGCTATTTTCTCGTTTTTTTCTATATTTGAAGAAATTATTATCACGTATTTATCTAACTAATAACTAAAGAAGAATGAAAATTTTTACAAAATTGTTGTTCACCCTCGCCTTGACGCTCGTAGGGCTTGGGGGTGCGAAAGCTGCTAATCCAGGCATTCTAATCAAGGAGGTCGACTTCTCAACAAAGAGTGTATATGACATGTGGAAGTCGTCACTTGTCAATCTTTCCATCAATGCAGGAACGCTTCAAATAGAAAATGAAACTGCTACTAACAACTGGGAGATTCAGTATGAGGGCGCTACCGAATTGTCTCTAAAAGAGCATGGTAATTATATCGTCCGAATAACTCTGAAGGGTTCTGAACCTGGTGGTATGACATGTGCATTAGGTACTTGGGAAACAAACATGAATACTACGGCTTCTTTTACTACCGAAATGACAGCTGTTGATTTTGTCATTAGTGATTTTCCTGCAGCAGTAGACAATGCTCATGTCCTTCTTCAGTCGGGTGCCTTTGCAGGAACTATCAATATAAGTAAGATACAGGTATTTGAAGCATACGAGGCATTGTATCCTGAACCCAACCAATATGATATTAGCTTGAATGCGGCTGATTGGACTACAGGCTGGAGTGCCACAGCTACTAACGATGAGTATAATAATTTGAACATCACATTAACAGATAATTATGGAGCAAAGGGAATTCGTCTTACTGATACTGCCCTCCTGTCAAAATGCAATAAGATTTGTGTAGTCATAGAAAGTTATGGAGGAGGCTGGGGTCAACTACTTATCAGATCTAATGGTGCAGATGTAGGATCCAAGGGGTATGGAACCGTTACTGCTGGAACACCACAGACCATAACAATAGAATATGATCCAGCTGATAACATTGATGAAATTGTTATACAGTGTGGTACAAATAACCCAACGATTATTGTAAGTCGTGTCTATCTCGTAGAAAAGGAAGTACGCATTCCTAGCTCTCTCATATATTCATACGACTATGCTGACAAGACAGAGCATACTTTTTATCATGATAATGGCTGGGGCACCAGACCAACTGTAAGTGATGGTGTATTGACAGCGACAAATGATGAAGTAAAAGGCGACCCCTCAAATTATATGTTTTTTGTAGCTGACAATATTAGCACAAACGAAAACAGAGACTATTTTGTACGGGCAACGATAAAGGGTTCGGTTGCAGGTTCAATAGTTTGCAATTTGGGCACTTGGGGTCAAAGTAGTGAGAAAACGTTGTCCTTTACAGACGAGTATCAAGAAGTAGACATCTTAATCTCTGGTGTTCCAACAGCAACGAATAGTCATGTTATTTTCAAGATTGGAAAGTATGTCGGCACTATTTATCTTAAGAAGATTGAGGTCTATGAGGCATTAGCAGCTCATACTATCAGCGTTAGCAGTGCAGGTTTTTCAACATTCAGTTCTGATTATACATTTGATACGTTTGGTCTTGTTAAAGCATACGCTGCCACATTTGATTATGGGGAAGGAAAGATAAATCTTACCCCCATATCTACAATTCCTGCCAATGTAGGTGTTATTATTGAGGCTGCACAGGGTACATATAATGTTCCTATTATTCAGAACACAGTCTCTATGGGTGACATTACCAATGAATTGCTGGTTTCTGACGGTACTGTTACAGGCAATGGTGATATTTACGCACTTGGCAAGAAGAACGGGGTCGTTGGCTTCTATCGCGTTGCAGACGGTGAAACGGTTCCTGCTGGCAAGGCTTATCTGACAATATCCTCGACCGCTCGTGACTTCTATGCTCTTGGTGACGAGACGACTGGCATTGTTGGCAATAAACGTGAACCAATAACCAATAACTGCTATTACGACCTGCAGGGCCGCAAGGTCAATGGTCAATTGAAGAAGGGACTGTACATCGTGAATGGAAAGAAGGTTATCATTAAGTAAAGTAGAGGAGAACAAGAGTTATGAAGAAAAAATATAATGCTCCCAACATTGAGATTGTTGAGTCGAATACAATGGGTCAATTGCTGACAGCAAGTCTCCCGGTAGACGGTAGTACTACAATTACCTCAGGCGAAATCCTTTCTCGTAGACACCAGATGGATTGGGACGACGAGGACGAAGAAAGCTATTAAGAAGACATAGTG
>CACXAG010000096.1 GCA_902765585.1 uncultured Prevotellaceae bacterium | reverse complement strand
GCGCTCCGTCAGCCGCTGCACCTCCTTGTCAGCCACCAGCGCTATGATTTTCTCTTCTTTCGCATTCATCGAATGATTGTTTTAGACTTGCAAAGTTACGAATAAACGAGAGAAAAGCCAAATTTATTTGAGCTTTTCCGAGTGCAGAGTAAGTTCTGCGAAGCAAAAGTTACGAAAAGTCGAGAGCAGAACAAAAGATTTTAATCTTTTTTATGCAGAGACAGAGTAAGTTCGCCATCTTTGATGGCAAAGTTACGAAAAAAGTATGTAATGAAAGACGAATTTTCGAAGATTAACGCAGAATGACCGTAAATAAAAGGCAAGACGGGAAAAACGAGGAAGTTCAGTTTTAGTCTGAATGCAAATTTGGGAGGAATGAAGAAGTAGTTAGGTTTCTTATCCGTAACCTAACCAACACAAGAATCCTGTACGAATCAGTTTTCAAATCATCCATGACTTGACTACTAACTCACTATCCTACTGACTCTACAACTGCCAAAGGGGCTCCTGCCGCCAATTAGACGGGAACCCCATCATGGCAGGATCTATTGACGTATTACGAAGCAACAGCAACTTTAGGTCACCAACGAAAGTGTTGTTGGCGTCAATGCCATTCAACCAATAAGCAATACAGCAGAGTTGGGCATATAGCGACTCTTCCCTGAACGTGAAGTTTGTAATCCACTTGTTGGGCATCACTTGTGGTGTTGCAGGCTTTAGCGGATATGCACGATTCCACACTCTGGCATGGTGGGCACAGTGGTTGCGTAGCGAGGTAAGACTCTCTAACCAACTGGAAAGGAATTTGTGGTGATTCAGTCCAAACTCATGTGCGACATCGTGTTTCAACTGCGACTCGCTGAAGTTGTTGAAGAGTTTCGAGAGTTCACCCAACGAAATCACCTCCAGCGTCTTCCAAACAGGTGGCAAGTCTGGATCTGTGTATTTGCGGAAATGCTCACGGATATACCGCTCCTTAGAACGTTCCACTTCTTTCTTGATGGTGTCAAGATTTGTCTGGAAACGTCTTTGGTTTACTGCCTTCGTTGAATCCATAAACCAGAACGGGCCACATGTAGGGGCAAAGTGCTTGATGATTTTCGATCTGACAGCCACCTCTATAGTCTGAATTGCCTTGAAAAGCAGAGCCTTCAAGTCCTTGTCGAAATAGTAACAAGCCAATACCTCTTCAAAATGACTATTGGGTAAGAATTGGTGCGTATGGTGGTCTGCTTCCAGATGATACCAGTAGTCAGCCAATCGAAAGTAGCTGATAGCATCAAGAGCCTGTTCTGCCTTATTAGTGTCAGCAATAATCAGACCTCTGTTTTGCAGTGTCTGAATCTGCTGTGCCAGCGTCATCGCTTGTTTGGTATATCTCATGTCTATATACAAAAATGTCCCGCTGGGTACGCTGTTCTTATGGGAAGCGGGCGGGATTTGTCGGTGCAAAGATAGGCATTATTTCCGAATCTTCCAAGTTTTTTGAGTATTTTTTTGAGATTTAGAGTCCATTATGGAGTATAGACGGCTATAATACCTAAAATCCGCAGATAATTTTTCAACGGTCTAGTCCCTAAAATCCGCAGATAATTTTTCAACGGTCTAGTCTTGCCGTCATTTGAGACATGCCTGTCTGTTTTTTTTGCCATACAAGCGCGTAATCCGACGGGACATGAACTAGTTCCCCCTTACCCCGTAAGGTCGAGAGGCTTAGACCAAAGCATCAGCGAAGGATGTTGTTTTATCCGTGTTCCCAAATTATGTTGTATGGTTTGTTGGAGTAGATGTTGAGTTTGTATTGTCGTGCCGTTCTGATCCACTTGGCAGGTACGGCGATGAATCTGAAAAGGAAGCTCTTGACCCTGTCCGTGGCCTTGATTCCAAAGAGGACGGCTCGTATTATCTCGCTGTACTGATAGCCTATCAGCCTACTGCGAAGTCCTAGGTGGGAGTCGATTACAGAGGACAGAATATGGTCAAATTTGTCCAAGACGAAAAATATTCCACCAAAAGCGGTGATTTTCTCAGATTTTTGCTTACCTTTGCCATGTCATTGATGATTTTGCTTGTCTTGATTTGCAGCACTAAGGTAAGTGAAATTTTTGACATGGCCAAATCCTGAGCCGCTCGGCTTTGCCGCTTGCCCCAGCAAGAACTTTTTGTTGCTCAGGTACTTATAAAGAATGTTAAACTAAAGTGCTGCGGATTTTAGGAAGTATGAAGAACAAGAAAGTATTTATTATTGCAGCTTGCATCATCGTTGTTGCGGCTGTAGGTGTTATCCTGTCTCCCATGGTTGACTGGCCGGTTGACAGTGACAAGTCGAGTGGCGACATCGGAAAGGCAGAACGTTTCTCACGCGAGGAAACAGAGCCGATATCGAATATGCAGGAGCTGCTGCAGAACGATTCCGCCTACAAGGACGGCATCGTTGTCTCGTATGTGGTGATGCAGACCCGTGCACAGCAGTTCGATGCACTCGTTGAGATGACCAATGAAGCCGCTGGCAGCGTCAAGGAATTTGCCGACGTGCTTGCGCAGCTGAATGCCAACCGCGAGATGATTGGCAACGTCTGCGAGCAGCTCAAGACGGCCGGCGACAACCTCGAAGCCGTGCTCGCCGGCAAGGACTGCCCCGAGGTGGAGCAGAACACCATCAACGCCGCCCTGGCCTACACCACCCTGCAGAAGCAGAACCAGCTGGCCAACAAGTTTATCGAGGTGGCCGACAGCTATCTGAAAGAGAACGACGGCACTGACCAGCTGAAGCTGGTGCGCGACTCGTGGGTGGACTACCAGCAGATGACTGCCGCCCTCGACGGCGACGAGAAGGCTGCCGACGAACTGGAGAAGAAAGGCTATCTGCTCACGCCGGAACAGAGCGTCGCCGCCATGGCAGGGGACAATATCGGCTACAGGCTCCGCATGGTGAATAGTGCTGCGCTGGCAAGCGAACTGGGAATCAGAAACCAGTTGGCAGGTTGTTTGAACTCGGAAGCACTCGCCGTCAGGAACTCGGAAGCACTCGCCGTCAGGAATTTTGACGTGCTGGCAAGTCAGAGCCACATCATGAATTCCTTCGACCATATACTTGGGGGATTCAAGGCAACAGCATCCGCCCTCAATGCGCAGGAGTCGCTGGCCGTGAGATTCAAACTTCGCTCCAGCATCTCCGACGCTATTTCGGCAACCGCAATGGGATACCGTCTCCGCGATGCTTCTATGTTAGGAGCTAGATAAGGATGCGCAATACAATAGCCATACTGCTGACGCTGGTCCCCATGCTCGCGTGGGGACAGCGTCAGACGTACTACCAATACTCTACCGACGAGGCGCGGCTGGTGTTCTTCGACAAGAGCCTGTCGCGCTATATCCCCCATATTGTGCGCATGTATGACCACGGCAAGACGCTGCATGAACAGATATGGACCACCGATTCGCTCTATCGCCCCGAGGCACCGCTGCTGATGATTACCGACTGGGAGGACGAAGGCAACGGCGGTGTGTCGCCGCTGCCCCATACGATGATTCAGATTGGCATGGCACCGCTGAGCAAGGCATATAACGTCTATCCCTCGGCTGAGCGTTACCGCCACCTGTTCGACCATGAGTACACCCACGTGGTGATGACCGACAAGTACAACCGCCGCGACCTCTCCTGGCGCCGCTTCTTCGGCCTGGGCAAGGGTTCGCGGGGCTATGGGGCCAAGGGCGGTGCAAGCCGAGAGCAAAGTGGAACTCGTTCCGACTTTGCCGAGGCGCAGCCCGCGCTCGGCGGAGCCAAGGTGACGCCCGACAACCAGCATCCCCTGTCGGCCCTGTGGAGCTACCTGAGCGTGCCCCGCTGGTATGCACCGCGCTGGTATCACGAGGGCATAGCCTGTTTCATGGAGACCTGGATGGGCGGAGGCGTAGGACGCTCCTTGGGCGGCTACGACGAGATGTACTTCCGCAGCATCATCGATGGCGGCCACGAGTTGTTCTCGGTGGTGGGATTGGAGACCGAGGGCACCACCATGGACTTCCAAGTGGGTGCCAACGCCTATCTCTACGGCACGCGCTTCGTCAGCTACCTCGCACGGCAGTATGGCTACGACAAGCTCATCAGCTTCTACAACCGCACGGCCGACAGCCACGCGCTCTTCGGCAGCCAGTTCAAGGAGGTGTTCGGACGCCCGCTGCGCCAGGCATGGGACGACTGGAAGCTGGACGAGCGCCGGCACCAGCAGGCCAACCTCGACGCCATCCGTCAATATCCCATCACCGCCACCACGCCTGTCACTGTGCCAGGCGGTTCTGCCGCCGGTGACTCGGTGTCCCCGGCTCCGATGGGCTCCGTCTCGCCACTGGTTTACGATTCCGTCTCGGGCAAGGCTTACGCCGCCGTCAATGCCCCGGGGCGTTTTGCCAGCCTCACTGAGATTGACCTCACCACTGGCAAGCAACGCAGGCTGGCCAACATTGACGGCGTGCAGCTCTACAACCCTGCCAGCGTAGCCCTCGACCTGGGCGGCAGGCGCCTCATCTTCACCATCAACAACCAGAAGATGCGCGGCCTGCAGGTGTACGACCTGGACCGGGGGAAGACCATTAAGCGGAAGAACTATCAGCGCGTAGGCAACATCGTCTACGACAACACGAACGACTGTCTCTACGGCCTCTTCTCCAATGGCGGCATACACTCCATCGTGCGTTACGACAAAGACCTGGAAAAGCCCGAGGTGATTTATTCGTTCCCCTTTGGCGTCAGCATCTTCGACATCGACGTGAGCCACGACGGCACCCTCCTCTCGCTGACACGCTCGGGCAACAACGGCGAGCAGACGCTCATGCTCCTCGACCTGAAGCAGATAGAGAAGGCCGTCTTCAAGCCCATAGAGCTGGTGACGTGGCGCGATGCCAACCTGGGGCAGTTCCGCTTCTCGCTCGACGACAGCCACCTGATAGGCAGTTCCTACTATACCGGCGTCAGCAACCTCTGGCAGGTGGATATCAAGACACGGCAGATGGAGATGCTCTCCAACACCGACATCGGCCTGTTTGCCCCGCTCGAAATTGCCCCCGACCGCCTGCTGGCCCTGCAGTTTGAACGCGACGGCATGCTGCCAGTCACCCTTCAGCGGCGTGTGGTTAGCGATGCTAACGCCATCACGCTCTATGGCCAGCGTGCCTACGAAGCCAACCACCAGGCCCTCGACTCGGTGGGGCTGCTCCGCGAGCCGCTGGCCGTCAAGGAGTTTGGCGACGTCTATCACAACATCACCTCCTACGACGTGCTGAAGGAAATGGCCTTTGAAGGGGCTTATCCCACCCTTACCGGTTTCACCGACCACGAGGCGTGGAACAAGGTGACACCCGTGGTGGGCTATCGCTTTCACTTCTGCGACCCCGTGGGACTCAGTTCCCTCAAGATGGGGGTGGGCATCTCCCCGTGGAGCAGCCATGAGTGGAAAAACCAACTGCATGCCGACCTGGAGTGGCGCTATTACTTCTGGACGCTGAAAGCGGCATGGAACCCCACCTGCTTCTACGACCTCGCCGGCCCGCTGCGCGAGAGCCGCAAGGGCTACAAGGTGTCGCTGGCTTACGACTATATGAATTCGCTCGTGGCCCCCTACAAACGCTCGTGGGGCTTCTCGCTCGGCGCATACGGCCTGATGGATGCCCTGCCGCTGTATCAGGAGATCGCCTCCGACGACATACGCTCGCTACAGACGGCCTCCGTCTATGGCAAGCTGTCGAAGCTGCGCAAGTCATTAGGAGCAGTGATGGACGAGCAGGGGTATCAGCTTGGCCTGCAGGGATATAGCTATCTGGCTGGCGGAAAGTTCTACCCGTCGGTCGAGGCTACGGGCGACTTCGGTCTCCTGTTGCCCGTCGGGCGCAACAACTCGTTCTGGCTGCGCACGGCGGCAGGACATAACTTCGGCGACAGCGAGTCGGCGTTAGGCAATACTTATTTCGGCGGTTTCCGCAACAACTATATCGACTATCGCGACGCCTTCCAATATCGCACCGCCCTGGCCTTGCCGGGTGCCGACATCGATGCCGTCAAGGCCCACTCCTATGCCAAGGCTACCGCCGAGCTGAACCTCAGTCCTGTGCGTTTCAACAATTTCGGCGCCCTCTACTGCTATCCCACCTGGACACAGTGCTCGCTCTTCGCCACCGGACTGTCAGCCTGGAACACTGGCTCGTCGCGCCAGTCGTTCGTCAGTGCCGGTGTTCAGCTCACCACCGAGGTGGTATTCTTCAACTATCTGAAGACCACTCTTTCGCTGGGCTACGGCCACCTGTTTGCCCCTAAAGGCTTTTCCGGTGGCAGGCACGGCAATGAATTGATGGTCTCACTCAAATTGCTATAATGCTGTTCGTCGTCTCCCTGCTTCCTGTCGCCATCTACATCGCGTGGGTCTGGTCCATAGACCGCTTTGCACTTGTCAGTGCAAGGCTGCTGGCCCAGATGATTCTCTGCGGCCTGATGACAGCACTCGTCTGCTACGGCCTGTTCCGGCTCACAGGCGATTACTGGGGGCAGTGGTCCGATGTCGTCAATCCTGTGGTCGAAGAGATGGTCAAGGCCATCCCCCTCCTCGTGCTGGCCAGTCGCAAACGCATGGTGTTCTTCATCGACAGCGTCATCCTTGGAGCTGCCGTGGGCGGTGGATTCTCCATCCTCGAGAACCTGCTCTATCTGCTCCACGATGATAGCTTGGGCTTCGGCACTGCGCTGTTCCGGGGACTTGAGGTGTCGCTCGTCCACATGGGCTGCAGCGCCATTGTGGCCACTGCGCTGATGTTCATCGTCCGGCAGGCTGAACGTCGGAACTCCCGGCTCACTGTCAAAAAGGCAGATGCCAGTCTCGCCATCCTGCTGCTCATAGCTTCCACTGCCCTTCACGTGGCTCACAATGCACTCCATTTCAACCCGCTTGCCCAGACCGTCACAGTCATTGGCCTCATGGCGCTGCTGCTATTTGGCACCTACCAGTATGACTCGAACCAGATTCACCGGTGGATAGACCGAAGCATGAACAAGCAGCTCGACCTGCTCTGTTCCATCAGTGAAGGCCGGCTCGACGAGACGCCAACAGGCCGCTACCTGCTTTCGGTCAAGGAGTCTTTCCCGCCGGAAGTGTTCTTCGACATCATTTGCTATGTGCAGCTGCACACCGAGCTGGAAGTCGTAGCCAAAAGCCGTTTCATGGCCCACGAGGCGGGACTCGAATATCCTTTGAGCAACGAAAGCAGGGCTTCTATCCTTGCCAAGCACAAAGAGTATCAACATCTGTCGGAAGCATTGGGGAATACTGCAAGAATCACCGTTGCCCCATTGCTGAAGTTCTATCCCGCCGACCGCAAGGCACTGGATGACCTCATCGACGAGTGTCGCTCCTGAACGGGTGGTCGGCAGCGTCATCGCTAACATCAAAAAACAGAAAAAATGAAAAAAACAGTTGCCTTTCTCATTGCTGCCATACTGAGTTCCGCAGCATACGCCCAGTGTCAGCAGGGGAGTGTACAAGACGCGAAGCATGAGGTTTTCAAGACCTTCCATTCGCGGGCCTACAAGAATCAATATCCTTTGCGCGAGATTCCCGTAGCTCCTCATCGTGCGTCGCTTCTCCCGGCGAAAGTACCAGCCCAGACTAAGGCGTTCACCGACCGCGTGTGGTTTCCCGGTGAGTGGGAAGAGGTGAAGGCCATCATCATCACCCCCTACTACGATTGTCTGGTGCCTGGTCACGAGGACGATTACGAATGGCACGCAGAATCTGTCGTGACCGGTTATGGTCAGTATTACCATAAAGTAGATGGCAAATGGCAGATTGAGGGCTTCGGGCCTTGTGTGGCCCGGATGGACACGACAGCAGCCTACGGCAAGGTGCTCTTCCATCTGATGGACGGCATACAGCAGGGCGGTGCCGAAGCCTGGGTGCGTCTGGAGCAGGAGGCCGACACGGCCTTGGTACACGAGACGCTTAGTCGCATGAACTTGCACCACGACCGCCTGCGCTTTTTCTACGGGCGGGGAAACTCTATCTGGTATCGCGACTGCGGACCCATCTGCTTTTACTATGGCGAGCAGGACAGTCTGGCCATGCTCGACTTCATCTACTCGCGCCACAGCCGCGCACACGACGACTCCATACCCTCGCTTCTGCACAGGCAGATGGGTATTCCCAACTACATGACCAAGGTGCTGTGGGAGGGCGGCAACTGTCTCGTTGACGGTGCAGGAGCGGTCATCTCGTCCGACGCTGTCTATACCATCAACCAAGACACGCTCGGAGCGGTAGTATGGGATGGACAGAACATCAGTTCGCTGCATCATGAGTACAAGCCCGCACTGACACCCGACGAGGTGAAGCAGGCTTTGCACGAGATGCTGGGCCAGCGGGCCACACACATCATCCCCCGCTACCTCTTCGACGGTAGCACCGGCCATGTGGACCTCTATGCCGATGCCTACGACGAGAATGGCTTCGTCTTCTCCGTCATGCCCGATGCATACAGTTCGTGGACAGACTATACGACGGGGCACAACAATATCGACCTGCTCTGCCGGCAAAAGAGCATCTTCGACCGCAACTACTACGACATGGCACACTTGCCATTCCCCTCGAAGGAGGAGGGAGAGCCTTTCGCTGACGAGGAAGAGTACGACGCATCCTACTCGCGCACCTACTCCAACCACTGCTTTGTAAACAATGTCATCCTGCAGCCATGCTTCTCCGAGGTGGGAGCCGACGGCATGCCTACCGAAGCATGGGACCGGGCCAACATCGAGGCCGTCAAGGCGGCCTATCCGGGCTATACCGTCTATTGCATCGACGTGAGCTCATTCGACGCTGAAGGAGGGGCACTCCACTGCGTCACCAAACAGATTCCCGCCGACAACCCCATCCGCATCCTTCATAAGAATATTCACGGCAGCATCAACCTGGGCGAGTTGACAGCCATCCCCGTCAGTGCCGTCATCACCAACCGCAGCGGCATCAGCCATGCCGAGGTGGTCTGGCGCACCGACCAGGGCGACTGGCAGACAATCACCCTCACCGCAAACGGCAACCGCTTCTACGGCAGCTTGCCCATCAGTCTGACTGACGTGCCTCACACGGTGGAGTACTATATCTCTGCCACCTCCTGCAATGGCAAGACCATCACCAAGCCCTTCACAGCCAGTCAGGGTGGCTATTTCACTTTCACCTACAATGACGGCAACCCCGAATTCGACAGCACGATGTTCGACTTCGACACAGAGCCCATGCCCACGGAACGCATCACTTTCCCGTTCGGCAGCAATTGGCTCACTGAAGATACGACGGAGGACGATCCCACGACCACAGGCATCGTCAATCTGGACATCAGCCATCGCAGCGACAATCGTTGGGCTACGCTGCAAGGTATCATGTTAAGCAGCCAACCAACGAAGCCTGGTGTGTTCATTCATTACGGGAAAAAGGTTGTTAACAAACAAAAATAACTTTGACTTGTTCCCATTGAATAGCGTTCCACTTAAACGTAACAACACAATAATACAAAGACAATGAAAAAGCAATTATTCACCGCCATCCTGACTATCTGCAGCGCAATGGTGCTGACATCGTGCTCAAACGATGATGACTCTGCTGGACAGCAAAGCGAGTATGCGGGCATGCCGCTCATCATCTACGACACTGACATCGGCTCATCGACCGACGACCTATTTGCCTTGGAGATGCTCTATCGCTACGAGGACGAGGGGCGTTGCCGCCTGCTCGGCGTAATGGTTGACAGAGAGGGCGAACGGAATGCAGCTTTTGCCGACGTGATGAACACGTATTTCGGTCATGGCAACGTGCCCGTCGGCCTTATCCGCGATGGCATCAAGAAGCCGAAAGTGTGGATAGACTATGCTCACGTAGCAGACACGAAGGATGGCAAGGGGCAGCCGATGTTCAGTCGGTCCATAGCCGACTATTCGTCGTTGCCCGACGGGTGGCGGCTTTACCGACGACTGCTGGCCGCGCAACTCGACCACTCGGTGAGCATCGTGAGCGTGGGCTTCATCACCTGTCTGGCACAGTTGCTGGCATCTGGGGCTGACGAGTATTCATCGCTCTCAGGCGTAGAATTGGTGCGTCGCAAGGTGAAATGTATCTATCTTCAGGGCGGCGTGTTCGGCGAGGCCGAGGAACCCGATTACAACTTCGCCCAGGGTATCACGTTCGCCAAGACCTTCTTCCAGAACTGGCCGCAGGATGTCGATATGGTGTTCTCGCCGATGGAGGCAGGACAGGACGTGGAATATACGCCTGAACAGGTCATAGCCGATGTCTCGTGGACCAATGCACACCCCATCAAGCAGGTCTATATGCAGTGCAACTGCAACACGGGACAGCGTATGTGGGATGTGATGCCCGTCATACAGGCCGTGGAGGGCGATGCCCTGTTCTCGCTCTCCAAACGTGGCACTGTGACCCTCACCGACAAGGCCGAGACCATCTTCACTCCCTCAGCCACAGGCAACTGCCGCTACCAACTGCCCGGATCCGAAGAATGGTCGGCGCAGATGCTGGAGAAGATACGCTACGCAAACAAACAAAGATAGATGAGCCGGAGTTAACTTTTTTATACCTTTGCAACTGAAACAAAAAAACAATGAGTACCACGGCGAGGACTACGGTTTCTTCTACAACAACTTGAAGCAGAACATTGCCGACCGCATCAAGACCTTCACGGAGAAATCTCTGAGATTCATTGATCGTGATGGATCTACAGGACACGGTAATTGGATCGTAATAGAATGATAACCAGACATATCATTACGGAAAAGATAGGAAGTTGAATCAAAATTGTAACAGTTGTAACAGTGTTACAATGGTTACACCGGAGTGGAAAAGTGC
>CACXAG010000095.1 GCA_902765585.1 uncultured Prevotellaceae bacterium | reverse complement strand
GGTGGGTTAGTTGGAGTATTTATCGATAAACTTTTGGGCTTGGCCGTCGCCAAGCTCTTTTGCTTTCGTTAGGTTCTGTAGGCCTTCCTGCTTGAGGCCCTTGATGCATTGGGCAATACCTAACAGCAGGTAGCCGCTGCTGTTGTCCGGAGCCAGACGGATGCACTCCGTGGCACTCTCAAGAGCTTGGTCGGTCAGACTGACGCGCAGCTCGTAGTGGGCTTTCTCTGCCCATAGCTCTGTATTGGACGGTTCCAGCGCCACCAAGTCCTGCATGTCGTTGATGGCCTGCTGGTAGCGACGGCAGTCCATGGACAGCTGGGCACGCAGGCGCAGATAGGGTATAACCGTCTTGGTATAGGGCTTGGAGAACGTGCTGACGGCACTGTCGAGCAGGGCCAAGGCAGCCTTGTTCTCATCCAACTGTATCTTACACTGGGCGGCAGCATAGAAGTTCTCGGCATTACGCAGGGGAGTCTGCTGCAGTTCTTCATAGATGGCGTATGCGTCGGCATACTTCATCATGGCATAGAGCAGTTGAGCCTGTTGCAGGCGGTAGACCGGCTCGGGGTTGATGCGATAGGCCTCCTGCGACTCCTGAAGTGCACGCTCCAGCGTCCAGCTGTCGTGCGGCTTGTCGGTTTGGTAGATGACTTTCTGGTAGATAAGCTGGGCATACTGGTAGTGCGTATTGTCAGGGGCGTCGCTGACCTTGATGGCTTGTTGCATGTCCTGCTCGGCAGCTGCAAACTCCCCCTTGTCAACATGGATTCGGGCACGGTAGATGTAGCCGTCGGCCACCTGCGGGAATTTAGCGATGAAGCGCTCTACCAGCTGTTCTAACTGTTCTGCCGTCATCGCTGACGATGCCATCAACAGCGTCAGCAGTGCCTGTTCTTGGTTGTCGGGCAGGGCCTTGGGGACTGCCGTTGCTTGCAGTGTGGGATCGTTCAGACTGAAACCGCTCATCTGCAAGGCATTGGCGTATGCGGCACTGACCGCATAGCTCGAGGTCTCCGTGGCACTGGCAGATGGTTGTAGGATGCCGAGCACCTGTCCGTCATCGTTCAGCACGGGACATCCTGCATACTGGTCAGTGGTCTGCATGGACAAGGTGTAAAAGGTGTATTTGTCCTCGAAGGTCTGGGCCTGGCTGACGGTGCCCTGCTGACAGGCTGGCGCCTTCTTGGCACTATAGGGCAGCAGCCATACCGTGCTGCCGTTGCCAGCGGGGGTTGTTGCCAGCGTCAGGGCTGTTGCCTTCTTGACGGACACCTGGAACTTAGCCACGTCATAGATGCCGTTCGCACCCATGATGCAGTCTACGGGCCATTCCTTGCCCTGGGCGTCGATGATCACGGCCCGCTGAGCACCCTTAAAGGGCGTAAAAGGACTGACGGCCTCGCCTTGTTCGCTGACGAAGAAGCCGTTGCCACTACCCAGCAGCGAACCGTCGGCCTTGAACGTCTTTAGCGTGAAGACAGCCTGGGAAGCCTTCTTGGCCCACGGCTGCGCCCCTGCGGGGCTAAAGAATAAAGAAAAAATAAAAAATAAAAAACCTCGCGGACACTGGTCATATAGATAGTGCCAGCAGGCCTTTATGATACTATTCTCTTTTAGGGTTTTATTACAAATCATTTTAAATTTACTTTGATTATTTTTTGTTTCTTAGTTTCTTATTTCTTATTTATTATTTATTCTTTAGGCCGCAGGCCGCTGGCCGCAGGCCGTAACAGTTCTTTTGCATTTCTGATGGCGGCATCGGTCACGCTGCTGCCGCTCAGCATCTGGGCTATCTCCTGGATGCGTTCCTCCTGGGTCAGCTCCTGCATGCTGCTGACGGTGCCCTGTGCCGTCTCCTCCTTCATGACGCGGTAGTGGTGACTGCCCAAGGCGGCAATCTGTGGCAGGTGGGTGATGGAGATGACCTGACGCTCGTGGTTGCCCATCTCCTGCATGATGCCAGCCATCTTCTCCGCTATCTTGCCGCTGACACCCGTGTCTATCTCGTCGAAGATGATGGTGGGCAGTTTGACGGCACCACTAATCATGGCCTTCAGCGACAGCATCACGCGGGCTATCTCACCGCCCGATGCCACCTGGGCAACAGGTTGGAGTGGGGTAGAGGCGTTGGCAGAGAAAAGGAACGACACGTTGTCCTGCCCCTGGCGTCCCAGTTCGCATTGGCTGATGGATACCTCAAAACGTACGTGGGGCATGCCCATTGGTACCAGTCGCTGGCGCAGCTGCTCCTCGATGTCCTTGGCAGCCTGTTGCCGCTGCTGGGTCAGCATGTCGGCTTGCTGCTGGCACTGGGCTTTCAGCTGTTGGCAGCGTGCCTCCAGTTCCCTAACGGCTTCGTCGCTATTCTCTCCAACTCATACAGCTTGTCCAAACGGCTTTGTACGCGGTCCAACTCCGAAGGGTCGAAGTCGGTATTCTCTAACAAACTGCTTACCTCGTCGGCAATGTCCCGCAGTTCGATGCGACAGCTCTCTAAGCGTTCAACCAACTCAGCAGATGCCGGCAATACCTGCTGAATGCTGCCCAACGACTGAATGGCCGTACGCATCTGACTGATGGCTCCCGACTCCTGACCTCCTGACTCCTGACCGTTCAAGGCATTGTCAGTCTCATAGAGTGCCGTCTTGATGTCCTCGGCATGCTCCATGGTCTCGTTCTGCTGTTCCAGCTCTTCCTGTTCGCCTTCTGCGAGATGGGCGTTGGCCAGCTCCTCGTACTGGAACTGCAAAAAATCCTGTTGCTGGCTGTTGCGCTCGATGTCGGCTTTCAGATTCTGTAGTTGGCTCTGGGCGTCCTTCAGTTGACTGTAGGCTTGTTGGTATTCCGTCAGCAAGGGTTGGTCCTGGGCGATGATGTCCAGCACCTCCAATTGGAAGTTCTGCTTGTTCAGCAACAGGTTCTGGTGCTGTGAATGAACGTCAACCAATTGTTCGCCAACTCTTTCAACATATTGAGACTCACGGGAGTATCGTTGACGAATGCTCGGCTCTTGCCGGCAGCTGTCAGTTCCCGTCGGATAATGGTATCAGTGGCATCGTAGGCGATGTCGTTGTCGTCAAACAGCGTCTGCAGCTGATAGCGTGACAGGTCAAAGTGGGCCTCGATGATGCATTTGTCTGCACCTTGTTTGATGCTCTTCGAGTCAGCGCGCTGTCCCAGCAGCAGACCGATAGCCCCCAGGATGATGCTCTTTCCCGCACCCGTCTCACCGGTAATGACCGAGAACCCCGGATGCAGCTCGATGTCCAGCAGGTCTATCAGCGCATAATTCTTGATGTATAATTGTGTCAGCATGTTATTGTTTTATCTTGTTCCAGGCGTCGCTTTGTGCGGCATTGATATTGAAGAGGATGTCGTAGACCGCCTCTTTCTCTTTCTGCGTACCCTTGCCCTTGTAGATGTTGGCCAGCTCGTCGCGCTTGTAGTCCGTCCATATCTGCGGCAGCAGACTGAGCGGCTTCTCCTCATGGGCTTTCTTCAGGTTCTCTAACGCCGTCGTGACGTTGGTACGTCCGCGCTCGGCATTGTTGGCCATCTCGTCCAGTCCCGTGCGGTAGTAGTCGTATTGCAGCTGGCGGAAGGGCTTCATGGCCTCGTCCAAATAGTCGTTGATGATGGCAAAGCGGTTGCGGCTGGTCTCAAAGGCCTTCCACCCCGTATAACCCAGGTCCTGAGCGTTGTTCGTCAGTTGCAGACAGCGCGTCAGCACGTCCGTACCGCCCAAGGGCGCAAAGGAGTCCAGGTCGAGGCCAATAATCAGGTAGGCGTAGTAGGCCAGGAGTGCCGTCAACTGGTTGTCAATGGTCTCGTCGTTGAAGTTCAGCTGGTCGAACTGGGCAAACTCGAAGTTGAAGTCGGCATCCTTATTATTATATAAGGTGGTGGTGTAGGCAGAGTTGTAGACGGGACGGTTGGCCTGTATCATGGCCGTACACGCAAAGCGGTTGGTGGTTTTGTCGTACTTGCTCACGGTCAGGTTGAAGTTCACGCTGATGCGTTCGTTCTTCTGGAATTGCAGTTCCGTCCACTGGCGGTCGTTCATCCACTGTTCTATGGTCTGCTGTAAGTTTTCGAACACGCTCTTGTCGGAGCCTTCCACCTGCGAACTGTTAATGCTGATTTTCACCAACAGCTCCTGTGCCGTCGATGGTAGCGCCATGCCTGTCAGCCATACGGCCGCCAGCACGAAACGCCTGATTGTGTGTAGCTGCTGTTTCAACCTTTGCATGTTTTTGTCCATATTTGAGGTGCAAAGGTAGTGCAAACCGAGCAAAATACAAAATATATTAGCATATATTTTTATTTTCGAGGTGCAGCCTAACTTCTCGACTTGTCGAAAAGTAGTGCAAAATGTGTTAAGCGCCAAATTTCTTTAGTTTTTTTCTTGCAGGATTGACTTTCTTTTACTAACTTTGCCCATTGAATATACTGCTTATGCAAAACTGTAAACTAAAACAAAACGTATGAAAGACTTAAAAATGTACATTAACGGCCAGTTCTGCGAAAGCTCGAACGGCCAGTGGATTGACGTGTTAAACCCCTCTACCGAGGAAGTGATTTCCCGTCAGCCTGAAGGAACCATCGAAGATGTCAACCGTGCCCTGGATGCAGCCCGTGCTGCCCAGAAAGCCTGGGGCAAGACGCCCGCCATCGAGCGTGCTCAGTATCTGCTGAAGATGGCCGACGGCATCAAGAAGCGCGAGAAGGAATTTACGGAAATCATTATGCGTGAGCAAGGTAAGACGCGCACATGGGCTTCTATCGAGGTAGGTGCTACCATCGCTTATTTCGAATACATGGCTACGTTTGCCCGCCATATCGAGGGCGAGATTATTCCCTCTGACCGGCCCAACGAGACCATCTTGCTGACCAAGAAGCCTATCGGTGTCGTAGCAGGTATCCTGCCTTGGAACTTCCCCTTCTTCCTCATTGCCCGCAAGGCCGGTGCTGCACTCATTGCCGGATGTACCATCGTCATTAAGCCGAGTCAGCTCACTCCGGAGAACTGTACCGAGTTTGCCAAGGTTGTCGACGAGACAGGACTGCCCGCTGGTGTCATTAACATCGTGACAGGTAAGGGTAGCGTCATCGGCAACGAGATGGCTGGTTCGCCCAAGATTGACATCGTCAGCGTGACGGGTTCTGTAGGTGCTGGTGAGAGCATCATGGCTGCTGCCTCGAAGAACATCACTAAGGTTAGCCTCGAACTGGGTGGCAAGGCTCCTGCCATCGTCATGAAGGATGCCGATTTGGAGCGTGCTGCACAGTGGATTGTCGACAGCCGTATCGGTAACAATGGTCAGATTTGCAACAATGCTGAGCGCGTCTATGTCCAGAAGGAGGTCAAGGAGGCCTTCACCAAGATTCTGGTGGACAAGATGAAGGCAGTCAAGGTGGGCGACGTCTGTGCCGACGAGAGCGTCGACATGGGTCCGCTGGTCGAGGCTCGTGCCTTGGAGAGCGTTACCGAGAAGGTGGAGCGTGCCATCAAGCAGGGTGCCAAGTTGCTGTGTGGTGGTCATCGCGTAGGCGAGAAGGGATACTTCTATGCTGCTACTGTGCTGGACGACTGCCGTCAGGATATGGACATCATCCACGAGGAGACCTTTGGTCCCGTCATCCCGCTTGTCACCTTCGACACGTTGGATCAGGCCATCGAGTGGGCTAACGACTGTGAGTACGGTCTGGCTTCCAGCATCTTCACCAAGGACCTGAACGTAGCTGTCAAGGCCTGCCGCGAGCTGGAGTTTGGCGAGACCTACATCAACCGCGAGCACTTCGAGGCCATCCAGGGCTTCCACGCTGGCGTGAAGAAGTCTGGTATCGGTGGTGCCGACGGCAAGCATGGCGTTGACGAATACCTCGTCACCCACGTCACCTATCTCGACACCTGGGAGGACATGTGATTTCTTACAACGAATAGCACGAATTACACGAATAAAAAAGGGTGGGGTGTCAAGATTGGCACCCCACCTTTTGTTATTGTCGACTACTGTTAGTTCTGGAGGTCGACGGCAAAGTAAGCCTTCTTGCCTGTCGGCATGACGCCCTGGATGTAGAGCACGGGCTCCTTCGAGGTCGAGGCCTTCTTCACGGCATCCTGCAGGTCGTCGATACTCTTGATGGACTCGTCGTTGACACGCTGGATGATGAAGCCTTGCGGAATGCCTGCCTCACGCAGCTTGCCACCGCTGACCTTCGTCACCTGCAGACCGTAAGACAGTTGCAACTCCTTCTTCTGTGCGTCGGTAAGCACGCGGAACTGACCACCCAGCACGTCGAGGTCGGCATCCTTCACCACCTTCGTCGTACCCTGGGCATTCTTCAGCGTCAGCTCGACGCTCTTCTCCTTCTTGTTGCGCAGGTACTTGACCACGACCTTGTCGCCAGGACGCTTCTGGGCAATGATAGCTTGCAGGTCGCCCATGGTCTTCACCTTCTTGCCTGCTACCTCGGTGATGACGTCTTCCTTCTCCAGACCGGCATCAGCAGCAGCACCGTCCTCAACGACCTTGTCGATGCGTACACCCTCCATCGTACCATAGTCCTGGACATCCTTGTCCTGATCCTTCATGGCGTCTACGTAGTCCTTCACACTGCCGCCCTGGATGCCAATCATGGCACGCTGGTACGAGCCGTACTTCTTGAAGTCATCGACAGCCTTGTTCATGATAGCTGTAGGAATGGCGAAGCCGTAGCCAATGTTCGAACCCGTCTGCGAATAGATCATGGCGTTGATACCGATGAGCTCGCCACGGGTGTTGACCAGTGCACCGCCCGAGTTACCTTGGTTGATGGCAGCGTCGGTCTGAATCATCGACGAGACACCCTGTCCCATGGAACGGGCCTTAGCACTGACGATACCAGCGGTGACGGTGTTGTTCAATCCGAGGGGATTACCTACGGCCAGCACCCATTCGCCCACCTTCACGTCGTCTGAATTGGCAATGACGATGGCAGGCAGATTCTTGGCGTCAATCTTGATGAGTGCCAGGTCGGTGGTAGCGTCGGCACCGATGATGCGGGCTGAATACTCCTTCGAGTTCTCGTTCAGCGTCACTGTCAGTTCGTCAGCACCATCTACCACGTGGTTGTTGGTGACAATGTATCCGTCGGCAGAGATGATGACACCCGAACCAGCTGCTGCTCGCTTCGGAGTCTGCACCTGACGCTGGCGCTTGCCGTTGTTGCCCTGTCCACGTCCGAAGAAACCACCAAACGGGTCGCTGAAGAAGTCCTCAAACGGGTCGGAATATTCGACGGTTTGTACCTTCGAGTTCACTACTGACTTGATGTAGACCACTGACGGCAGCGACTTCTCTGCTGCGTAGGTCAGATCCACGGGTTGTCCTGGTGCTACAGCAGGGGCAGCAGGTGCTGCGGCCTGTGTCTGGTTGCACGATGCTGCCGAAAACGCCACTACAAACATGTAGACAGCCGGCATAAAGCTCTTTACAATCTTTTTCATCATTTTGTTTTTCTGTTTTAATTATTTTATTTTTTCACGTTTATTGTCTCACGTTTATTGTTTGTTGTTTATTGTTTATTGTTCATTATTTGAACGGAGTATCTTCCCCAAGGTTTAAGTGCGGTAGCAATTTTTCACTATTCACTATGCACTTTTACCTTTTTTCGGGTGCAAATTTAGGCGCAAAAAATGAAATTGCGACAAAATGTCATGAATATTTGTCGCAATTTAACACTTTACCCCCAATGCTTAACGGCTGTTAGAAATTAACGCTTCAAATGTGAAAAGACTGACAAAATTAACGTTTTTGCAAGTCTTTAGTTGATTATTTGCAATCAATCGCTTTATGCTCCACAAAGAGTCTTGCTCAAAGTCCTCAGATAGCCCCTCTACAGGATACTTGTAGTTTATTCTTCCTCCTCGTTGTCCATTCCGCTGTAGCCTGTCGGTTCTGTGCACTTATGGTCTGTATTTTATCAAAATCATACCGATTTTTGGCCTTTCTTTTATTAAAAAGCGGCTCTTATTTGGTCTTTCTCAGCTTTGCTGCACAATCTTTCCACTCGGCATTATACTATCTTTTCCAATATCAACCCCAAATGGTATTCCACAATGCCTTCATTATAGGTAATGTCCGTTACCTGAACCAAGGCACTTTCTCTGTCTTTATTATAGCCTACAAACAGGCGTAATGCATCATATCGTCGTAGGTAGCGCTTACCATCTGATTCATCCAAATAAGTGTATTTGTTAAGCGTTGTTTGCTTTAACTGGCGATATTCTATCTTTTTCGCCCCACTCACAATTTCATCGAAATTAATCTTTTTAATGTTGAGCGTCAACACCTTCATACCTGTGGTATCGAAAGTTGATTTGGCTTTGACAATTCTTTTTTCAAGGCATTCCAGCTGTGGATTATAGGTATAGCCTACAATGGAACCGTCCATGATTTTCTTAATCATCACATCTATTACAGGCAGAGGCACAATAAACCATTCCTGGGGCTGGTGCGCTATACCCTTATCATCATAAACTACCACTTGATATTGCACAGCCATCAACAATTGATGCACCAAATCTTCAAACTTCTGCGAGTTCAAATTAACCACCTTATATGTAGCTACAATCTTAACGGGAGCCAATAGATAGGTTGGCTCATTCTCTGCATTGGCAATACGCTGTTCTACATCGTTAGTTGTAAATCCTATCTTATACAGATTTTTTTCAGCCTTTACCGTAGGATCATCAGATAATGACGACAGCACATAGATATAGCCTGTTACATGATCATCAGTAGCAATGTCTGAATTGCTGAAGAAGTGACTATCAGACTCTTCCTGAAGTTCAGAAATGGCATAGCCGTCACCCACTACGCTTTTACGAAGGGTCTGCAAAAGAATGTCCGATTCTGTACCATTTTCATAGATACAGCGCGTTCTGGCATCAGGTAGGAAATTGCTACTCTTTTTCAGCTCACCTATCTGTTCCAACAATAGCATTTGCCCACTCACGAAGTAGTATCTACCAGCTGTAAGTGTTGCCGTCTTGTTAATCTTTACCAATGAGCGTTTGCCCTCTTTCAACTCCTGATGTACTTTCTCAAACAATGGCTTATAGTCCTGAAAGTTTTCACAGAGTTTATGCTGAGCCACGTAGTCAGGTTTCTTCTTGGCTATCACCCTCCGCATATCCTGAGGTATGTCGAAAAGGCTTTCTTCCTCTTCGCTCATCTTCAGTAGCGGGTCATCGAATATCGCTTCCAGTTCCTTCTCTATGTCCATATTTCAAATCCTTTTTCACGTAGTTTCGTCATCGCAGCATGCATCATTTTTTCTTTCAGGTCGCCGTTAGGACTTGGTTCTCGTCCGTTCTTGGCAATCCAGTCGTTCACCTCTGCCAACTTCTGTTGCATTCTGTCGTTAGCTGTGGGAGCTGCCACCTTTGGGCGTACACCATCCAACAACGGATCGTCGAAGAGCTCTAATAATTCTTTTGGCCATTCCATACACTACTCCTCATATTCAAGTCCACTTAATTTCCTCTGCTTCAGATTCTTGATTTTCTGCAAAGCAATAGCCAATTCCCTCACTTTGGGGTCAGGATCATCCACAGAAGGCACCTTCCCATCATGGGCTGCAACATACTCTTTCAGAGGACCTTTAAAGAGTGTGATAGCCTGTTTCAACGTCATATCATACTTTTGCTCAGCAATGGTGTCCTGAATCACTTTCAGCGTCTTGGCATCTACAGATTTCGAGATGACCTCGTATGCCCGCTGGAAGGGATTGATAGTGTCTATCAGGTTGATACTCAACTTGTCGATATTGATAAACCTATTGGCAATCTTGATCAGTCTGTTACCCTCGCTGGGTTTATCGTCATCACCAGTAATCGAAGAAATTGGATTACCCTTCTCGTCTACGATGTCATTGCCCTTAATGATCGTATCGAGCAGCACACGCTGGCGCACTTCTTCCACCTCGCCCTCGTTCAAGTCTGGATAGCGTTCTCTAATCACTTTGGGTATCAAGTGTTGGGTGATGGTCTCTGCTGTTGTCGAGCCACTCAAGGCCTTTACTACCATATCGTCCTGCAGGATGGCTGCCTTCAAGTCATCAAGTTGGCTATCCACTATGGTCTTTGTCTTAGCACTTGATAGTGGTTTCAATCCTTCTACTACTATGGTATGAACTAAATCCTCATGAGGATCATCGTCATCCTTAACTGTCTTGAACTTCCAGCTGGGCGCCATTACCTGCTCCATCAGCAACGAGGCTGTGATGGCTTTGAGGAAGTCATTTACTGCCACCTTCACCTCTGCCTGTTCTGCTTCTGGCATAGCTATCATATTCACAAAGCGAGCCGTTTCCTTGCCCTCACAATCACGTGTACATCGGCCTATTATCTGTATCACTTCCGTCAGCGAACCACGCACGCCAACGGTCAGACACATCTCGCACCATTGCCAGTCGAAACCCTCTTTGGCTGTACCCAAAGCAATAATGATATCCACATCGTCTCGATGCTGAATGTTTTGCAAATAGGCTTGCACCATGTTACGCTCTTTCTGCTCATCTTCTACAAGGTCGGCCACTTTCAGCATCCGTCCATCCAGAGTTCTGACATAATAGATACCTGTGTTATAATCCTTGTGATCCAGTGTGCCTATCACCTTCATAATATCAGCTGTTTCCTGATATTTACCTAAGCCAGTAGCAGCTCTTTGGTTAACGCTGGGAATGTGGATGATGGTTTTCTTATGCGTATCAAGCACTTCTCTGATATGGTCCAGATACGAGCCATGATAGAAGTGATAACCAAGGATAAGATTCTTCAGATACTTATAGCCATTCAACTGCTGATAGTAGTTATAGGTAATAGGATAGAACTTGGCTTCGTCCTCAGCCCTGAGCACCGGGATACCGTCGCCTCGGAAGTAAGACCCAGTCATAGCCACGATATGCCCTGTGGAGTTGTTCATCACTCTGCGCACCACATCACCTAAGTTCGAGTTGGCATCTGCGCTGGTATGATGAAACTCATCGATGGCCAATAGGGTTTCGTTAAAAGTGTCATCACTAAGTTCCTTGGTAGCATTGCGCAGAGTAGCATGAGCACAAACCAACACCTTGGCTTTGCTACTCAAAAAGAACTCCTTGAATCGTCCTTTCTTGTCCTGCTCGTTCTTCACGTCCGTCAAGTTGAAATACTGCGGCACTTCCCAGTTGGCAAAGAAACCGCCACTCATCAGGTTAGTGTTCTTAAACGAGCGACCTATGCTCTTTTCTGGTACAGCTACCACCACTTTTTTGACGCCCTGATTAATCAACTTATCCAGGGCGATAAACATTAGCGCACGACTCTTGCCTGAGGCTGGTGGCGCTTTAATCAGCAAGAAGCGTTTGTCGCGATGTTCATAGGCCAATGCCTGCATCTCTCGCATTCCCAATGGGTTCACGGCTGTAGCCGCCCCTGTCTGTTGATAATGGATATCAACAATGCTGTTTTCAGTTTTTAGCATGTCAGAATATCTTTAGTTCAGCGCATTTCTTTGGAAGATATTCTCTACGTTTGTCTGTCTGCGGCCAAGCTTAAGAGACGTTTCGAATTCTTAGTTATTGATAGTTGCGCTGTGGTTATTTATCTTCTGTCAACATTTGTGCTGTCAGCTCAAAATCGTCAATGATGGCCTTTGCCAATGGGTTTCTGTTTTCCACAATGATAGCAGCATATATCCCCTGACCTTCTATCACAGCACTTGCTGTCTTGATGGTAAACCGTTCTGGTTCTGCTGATTCCTCAAACCAGCGCAAGAACAGTCGGTTGCGTGCAGCCTCACGGCTATCACTGGTATCACACATATAAAGCAAGCCGTCTAAGTTCTCGCGGAAGAACGCATCGACAATAATGAGTGTTGTGTTCTTGACATCTGGGTCGTATGAAGCATGGAGTTTATTCTGATTACTGATGGATAACTGATAAGTTTCGCATCCGCCAAGAGGGTCGTTTTCAATAAAACCAATGCCATAGATGACACCCATAGCTGTCTGAAACACATAATCGCCATCATCTGCTCGTTTGACCAGATATGGCGACTTCGTGTTAATATAGTCTAAGGAAAGATCGTTCATCACCCCTATGCTGTTGTGTAGAGATTTGTTACATCAGCATATTTCGCTTCGAACTTTTCTTCCCAAGCTTTCTTGCGATTCAGTGCGTTCTTAAAACGCTTTAGTGCCTCTTCCTTTGTCAGTTTCATAATTCACTCTTTTGCAATTTCAATGCAAAGATACGGACTTTATATATAACTTCCAAATTTTGGGGCTATTATTTTGGCGTCATCTTCTCATAGAGTTTAAACAGACATTCCAGTCGGGCTTCGTCTGAGGC
>CACXAG010000094.1 GCA_902765585.1 uncultured Prevotellaceae bacterium | reverse complement strand
GCATAGAAAGAATTCTTTTTCTTGTCATAATAATAATAGTTTAAAATGTTAATAAATAAGTATCATGTTTTACTGTCTCGTCACCATGACCGGCCGACGTCACCATAGCTGTGTATGCGAGTGAGCGGCAGCATAAATTTCTCTTCGTTTTGCGGTTTTGCACAATTTACAGCGCAAAGATACAACCTTTTTTCTTAATAAACGACAATCGCTCGGAAAAAGTGATAAAGTTTTTAGCGCTCCGCCGCCACCTTATATATATATATTATAGTCTGCAATCTTCGGGAAAAAATCTGCAAGTATTAACGTCCTACTTCGTTAATTTGACTGCGATGGTAAAAAGAATGTTCAAAAAGCATGGCGTTTTCTATTTTTCTTTGTAACTTTGCCGACAAATTGAAAACAAGATGAAGAAGTTCTTTTTAATGATGCTGGCCACCATGTTCTTTGGGACGATAGGCGAAGCTAAGATAAATGGTACGGAGGATAAGGCAAAATCTCCCGACGGAGTGGAGGCTGTTGACATGGGACTGAGCGTGAAGTGGGCTAACATGAATGTGGGCGCCAAGAAGCCTTCTGGCTTCGGCACGTACTTCGCATGGGGCGAGACCCAGCCCAAGGAATACTACTCGTGGAAGACCTACGCCTGGAGCAAGGGCGACTCACAGTTCCTGACCAAGTATTCGACCAATGACAAGAGAGTCCAGCTGGCTCTCGGCGACGATGCCGCCCGTGCCAACTGGGGTGGCGAATGGCGCATGCCCACGGCGGAAGAGTACGACGAGTTGATTGCTAACTGCACGTGGGAATGGACCACCAAGGACGGTGTCAATGGCTATCAGGTGACCAGCAAGAAGACGGGCAACTCCATCTTCCTGCCCATCACCGGTTGTCGCTTTTATGCGGACGTACAGTTGCGGGGTGTCAGCGGCATCTACTGGACATCAACGCTCTATGGCACCAATCCCAACAAGGCGTGGTGCCTGGAGTTCAATGTCTCTGACATCTCCGTGTACTACGGCAGCCTTTCCAGCAATCGCTTCAGTGGCCGCTGCGTCCGTGCGGTGAAAAAATAATAAAAAAGAGAATTTAATCATCAGGCTTTAGATTTTAAGAAACGATTGCATCGCCACACTCTGTACCTTTAGGTCAGAGAATTATCCTAATTGGTCTTTATTTTTATCACGAATTTTTTTTAATTAAAAGTATTTCTGCAATGAAAAATAAATTAAGATAATTCTCTGCAAGCAGAGTGTGGCGTTGCAATCGTGGACCAAATTAAATATAATTAGAATAATTCGTTTCTAAAGACCAATCAGGGTTTATTTTTTTCCAAGAATTCTATTTCCACGATGCGGAGTTCGTTTTGGGTGGCGTCGCCGTTCTTGGCCTTGAAGAGATCCAATTCTCCTGCGGCAGGCTCTGCCACTTCGACGATACCGCCAAAGGCATCCTTGTCCTTGCCGGCACCCTTCAGGCGGATGGTAATCTCGTTGGTGCTCACCCGCTGGGTCGGCGTCAGGTGGACGTAGCCGAGGCTGCGCTGCGTGTCGCCGCTCCATATCAGTGTCTTGCCGGCATAGACCTCCAACGGATAGCTGCGCAGGCGCCAGCCGGTCAGCTTCAGGCAGATGTCGCTGATGACGGCCTTGCGTGCCAGCCGGTAGGTAATCCATGCCGTCGACAGGCGGCCGTCGTTCTTCCATTCCGACAGTTCGTTGTCGTCGAAGCTGCGACTGGCATGTTCGCTGTCGTGTCCGGCCTTGGCAGTAACGATGGGTACTTCGCGGGCCTGCTCAGTATAGGAGGGTGTCAGCGGTGTCTCGCCACGGTCCAAGCGTCCCTTCAGCGTCAGCTGCGGCAAGTACTCCTCCGTCTTTACGCCTTCGCTCTTCACGTCGACGTAAGCTGGTTTCACCCCTTCAGCGTAGGCAGAGAGGTGAATGTCGCCGGCATTCACCGTCGTGCGGACGAGCACGCGGTTGACGCCACACTCCACGGGCAGGGCCAGGGCACCGACGTAGTTGTCAGAGAGGTTTTTCTTGTTGGCGGCGTCCAACAGACTCTTGTCGCGATGGGCGTCATCGGTCAGGAAGTCTTTGTTGTTGCGGGTGGCTATGCCGCCAATCCATTGGCCTTCGCCCCAGAGGTTGAACGATACTAAGCGGTCGTCCAACGGACAGCGGCGTCCCTGCCGGTCGACCACCTCCACCTGGAACAGCACCATGTCGGCACCGTCGGCCTTCGTGCCTTCGGGATTCTGGATGGCGGTGAGCTTCAACTGGTAGGGTTCGCCAGCCGTCTGGAGCTGGTAGCGGCTGCCGTCGCTACCCACAGCTTCAAGCGTTCCCGGTTCATAGCGCACGCTGTCGAAGGTATGGAGATAGCGGCAGCTCTGCCGTCCCTTGCCGAGGCTCTTGCCGTTGAGGAACAGCTCTACTTCTTTAGCAGTCGATACAACATATACCGTTTTCTCTGTGCCCTCTGTCTTCTCTGTGCCCTCTGTGTTATGATAATTCCAGTGCCCTACGATGTATGTCCGGGCTACCTCCGGCTCCACCCAGCCGTCCCACATCACCTGATGGGCAAAGAAAGCATCCTTGGGGATGCGCATGGCGTCGGTGACGCCGCTGGTGCGGTAGTTGGACTCGCCCCGGTGGTGGGTGTTGGTGTCAGAGAACACAATCTTCACGCCGCCACTGCTGACGCGGGTGCCGGTGCCGGGACGCTCGCGCCAGTAGTCGTACCAGCGGCGAACCATCTCGACGGCAAACTGGTCCATGTTGTGGTTGTATTCCAAGGCAGGCTTTCCACGGTAGAGTGGTCCGTCACCCTCCTGGTGGTAGGGGTAGCTCTGCTCGTCCCAGTATTTGCGCAGTCCCTCGTCGCGGCAGTATTCCATGGCCCACATGGGGTGCTTCTTGCTCTTGTTGATGTAGAGCATCTCGCCGCCGTACTCCGCCTCGTTGATGTCGAGCATCTCGCGGCTGCCGATGGCACGTCCGCCAAAGGGGTCGTACTCGTCGCGTATCTGCTTCATTTCCATGATATGCTCGCGGCTGATGCTCTCGTTGCCGCATTCGTAGAAGAGGATAGAGGGATTGTTGCGGTTGTAGATGATGGCGTCGCGCATCAGTTCCGTGCGCTGCTGCCAGCGGGGGCCTTCCACGTCCTTCTCGGCATCACCGGCAGGCATAGCCTGGATGAGGCCCACGCGGTCGCACGACTCGACGTCCTGCTTCCACGGCGTGACGTGCATCCAGCGTACCAGGTTGGCACCCGACTGAACCATCAGGTCGTTGCTGTAGTCGCTGAGCCAGGCCGGCACGCTGATGCCCACTCCCGGCCATTCGTTGGACGTGCGCTGGGCATAGCCGTGCATCATCAGCACACGGTCGTTGAGCCATATCTTGCCCTCGGCGAAGCGCGTCTTGCGGAAACCCGTGCGGGTGATGACGCAGTCGGACCCACCCCCTTGCCCCTCCCTGTGAGGGATGGGAGTAGTTACATCTGTCAACAGGCTTGTCTCCACGGTATAAAGGTAGCCGTAGCCCCACGACCAGAAGTGCAACCCGCTGACGGCCTGCTGAGCCTTGACTGTGCGCGTCTCGCCGGGTTGCATGGTGACGGGATCGCCGCTGAAGCGCGCCACCTCCCTGCCGTCGGCATCGAGCACCTTGGCCTGAAACGTAAAGGTGCGCGGCTTGGTGTCCTCGTTCCTCACTTGGCTCTCGGCATGGATGACGGCCTTGTGGGCGGGAATGTCGAAGTCGGTGGCATAGATATAGGTGCCAGTCGTGCCTAAGTCGGAGTAGAGTGGGAGCGTCTGGTAGAGCTTGTCCGTCACGTGCAGGAAGACGTTCTTGGGAATGCCGCCGTAGTTGGCGTTGAAGTTGCGGTCGTTCCACTGGTAGCGGCTGTCATGCTTGCGCGAACGGTACTGCCAGCTGTTGTCGCAGCGCACGGACAGCACGTTGTCACCTTCTTTGATATAAGGTGTCAGGTCGAAGCCGCAGGCCATCACGCCGTTCTCGCTGAAGCCTAAGCTGTGGCCGTTCAGGTAGAAGTCGGCACCCTGGCGCACGCCCTCGAACTCGACGAACACCTTCTTGTCTGCCAAGTCCGTCAGCGTGAAGTGTTTGCGATACCAGCAGATGGTGTCTGTCAGGTCCACGATGTCTTTCTTGAAGGCCTCGCTGCCGTTGAAGGCGTAGGGCAGTGTCACCGGCTGCCAGGGCGTGTCGTCGAAGGCTGGTTGCGCAGCCTCCGGATAGTCACCGACGGCCAGCCGCCAGCCGCTGTTAAAGTTCTGTTTACTGCGTTCCGTCGCATCTGCCGTCAACGCGGCACGCCGCGTCCCTACACCGTCTGTCAACGCGGCACACTGCGTCCCTACACCGTTCGTCGGCCAGGCCGTCAGCAGCATCATACCTATCAAAAATCTTAGCGTGTTCATGTAGTTAGTTTTGTTATGTTTTGTTTCCTTGGCTGCAAAGGTACGAAATATGCCAATAATTGCTGCAATGAATTGTAAATAATTACAAAATTATTTGGCCTTTCTTCTAATTTGTGCTACCTTTGCACATTGAACCGACGTGATGGCGGTGAAAGAAACTACTAAAACAAATGACGCTAATGATGAGAAAGACAATGATGGTGCTGCTGGCAGTGCTGACGCTGACGGCTGCCGCCAAACCGAAAACAAAGAAAGCTGTCGCGGAGACATGGCCCGACGGCACGGTGATGGATGCCTGGTTCCAGGACACGCAGAAGGTGGACCCGGCGACGCTGGGCAAGCGCTACGTGCTGACGGACTACGGCGTGCTGATAGGCTCGACGGCCATCCAGACGGAGCAGATACAGGCGGTCATCGACCGCTGTGCCCAGGAAGGAGGCGGCGTCGTGGTGGTGCCGCAGGGAACGTTTATGACGGGAGCACTGTTCTTTAAGCAGGGTACCCACCTGCATGTGGAGGAGGGCGGCACGCTGAAAGGCTCCGACCGCATCAGCGACTATCCCATCTTGACCACCCGCATCGAGGGCGAGACCTGCAAGTACTTCCCGGCACTGGTCAATGCCGACGGGCTGGACGGCTTTACAATAACGGGCCGCGGAACCATCGACGGCAACGGGCTGCACTACTGGCAGGAGTTCTGGATACGGCGCAAGTGGAACCCGCAGTGCACCAACAAGGATGCCCAGCGCCCGCGCTTGACCTATATCTCCAATTCGAAGAACGTCACCGTGCAGGACGTCCACCTCATCAACTCGCCATTCTGGACCAATCACGTCTACAAGAGCGACCACGTGCGCTATCTGGACTGCTACATCTTTGCACCTACCGAGAACGTCTGGTCGGGTGACCCGAAGCGTGGCGCACCGTCGTCTGACGCCATTGACATCGACGTCTGTACCGACGTCATCGTAGACGGTTGTTACATGCACGTCTGCGACGATGCCGTGGTGCTGAAGGGCGGCAAGGGCACGTGGGCCGACAAGGACGAGACCAACGGCCCCTGCGAGCGCATCCTCATCCAGAACTGTCGCTATGGCCGCGTGCACGGCTGTCTGACGCTGGGCTCTGAATCGCTGCACGACCGCAACGTCATCCTGCGCAACTGCCACACGGAGCGTGCCAACCGCGTGCTTTGGCTGAAGATGCGCCCCGACACTCCGCAGCACTACGAGTATGTGCTGGTGGAGAACATCACGGGACGGTGCGAGCGATTCCTGTTCGTCAATCCCTGGACGCAGTTCTTCAAGCCCGGCGACCGTGAGATGCCGCTGTCGCGCTGCAACAACATCACGATGCGCAACATACAGTTGGAGTGCTCGGCCAAGCTGCTTGACGTGAAGACCAGCGACAAGTACGAACTCGTGGACTTTACGTTAGACGGCCAGCCGCTGGACTTCGGCGCCCCCCAAAACAGTAACAACCAACAGATACAGACCGTTTATGAATAAGGAATATTATTTTGCCGTTGACCTCGGGGCCACCAGCGGACGTACCATCCTGGGTACGCTGGCCGACGGACGGCTGGAACAGGAGGAACTGACGCGTTTCCCCAACAATCTGATAGAGACCGGCGGACACTTCTACTGGGACATCTATGCGCTTTATTTTGAGATGATACGCGGGCTCAAGGAGGTGGCACGTCGTAACATCACGCTGACCAGTATTGGCATCGACACCTGGGGCGTGGACTTTGTATTCATCGCCGACGACGGTGCCATCCTGCGCAATCCTATGGCTTATCGCGATCCGCACACCTTCGGACGCATGGAAGAATACCTGTGTCACGTTGTTCCGCAACGTGAGGTTTACGACATCACCGGCATCCAGTTTATGAACTTCAACTCGCTGTTCCAGCTCTACGCCATGCAGCAGGACGGCAACAGTGCCATGAAGATGGCCAAGAAGGTGCTCTTCGTACCCGACGCCCTGTCGTGGATGCTGACCGGCGAGGCTGTCTGCGAGTACACCATTGCCTCGACAAGCCAGATGCTGGACCCCCGCACGGGCGACCTCAGCGAAAGACTGATAGAGAGCGTGGGACTAACCCGCGAACACTTCGGCCGCATGGTACAGCCCGGCACCCAGATAGGCGTACTGACCGAGGAAGTACAAAAGATGACGGGATTGGGGCCCGTGCCTGTCATTGCCGTGGCTGGTCACGACACAGGAGCTGCCGTCGCTGCCGTTCCCGCCAAAGACGAGCAGTTTGCCTACCTCTCCAGCGGCACGTGGAGCCTCATGGGCATCGAGACCAAGGAGGCCATCATCAACGACCGCAGCTACGAACTGAACTTCACCAACGAGGGTGGCATCGAGGGTACCACACGCTTCCTGAAAAACATCTGCGGCATGTGGCTCTACGAGCGCTGCCGCAAGGAGTGGATAGCCAGAGGTGAGAAGATAGAGGTGAGAGGTGAGCAATTAGAGATAAGTCAGGTGAGCCATCCTGAGTTGCAAGGCTCCGCTATGCAGGTGGAGGCCTTCCGTAGCATCATCAACCCCGACGACAAAGCCTTTGCCAATCCTCCCTCGATGATAGAGGCCATCCAGACCTACTGTCGCGAGACGGGACAGGCCGTGCCCGAGACGCCGGCAGAGATATGCCGCTGCATCTTCGACTCGTTGGCACTACGTTACCGGCAGGTGTTCGGGTGGCTGAAGGAGTTCAAGAACACATCTCTTACCTCTGACCCCTCACCTCTCACCTCTGACCTCGTGCTGCACGTCATCGGTGGCGGAAGCCTGAATAAATACCTGACGCAGTTTACCGCTGACGCTTGTGGCGTGGAGGTGCTGGCAGGTCCGCAGGAGTGTACCGCCATCGGTAACATCATGTTGCAGGCTAAGGCCTCCGGCAGCGTCGCAGACATTTGGCAGATGCGCAAGATTATCGCCGACAGCGTTGAGATGACCGCCTATCATCCCTCTGGTGACCACGCTGCCTGGGCTGCCGCCTATGAGCGCTACCTCAAGATAACAAGATAACGATATAACAAAATAAACTAATCAAAAAACAAATCAGAATTATGGCAAAACCATTAGTTGAAACCAAAGCAAAGGTAGGTGTATTCAGTATTGCCCTTCAGGCTTACCTGCCACAGTTCCCCCAACTCGTTCCTAACTTCGAGGCCCAGTATGAGGCTTTCAAGAAGACCCTGCCCGAGAGCATTGAGATTATCGATGGTGGCATGGTGACCACCAAGGAACAGTCGATGGCTGCCGGTGACAAGTTCCGCGCTGCCGACGTCGACCTCGTCATCCTGCAGATGCTGACCTATTGCACCTCTTATAATATGTTGCCCGCCGTGCGCGATTTGGACGTTCCCGTCGTCATCGTCAACTTGCAGAAGAAGCTGGCACCCGACTACGACAAGACCGACATTCCCACGTGGCTGGGCGATCTGTATGCCTGTGGTGCCATCGGTGAGATGGTGGCCGACCTGAATCGTGCCGGCAAGCGCTCAGCTGTCATCACGGGTGTGGTGGAAGGCGGCGATCCTGGTGTTCAGGCTGAGATTGAGGACTGGTGCCGTGCTGCTCAGGTGCGCCGCCGCTTCCGCGATACCAACATCGCCCAGATTGGCCGTCCGTATCCGGGCATGATGGACCTCTACATCGACGAGACCAACCTCTATCACCGCATGTTCGTCTATACCAAGCAGTTCGACTGGGAGCAGATGTGGGCCATTGCCGACAACATCACCGACGAGGCTGCCATCCGTGCCAAGGCTGAGGACATTCTGGCTACCTTCGACATCGAGGGTGGCGGTACTGTTGAGAAGGTCTGGGATATGGCCAAGTACGTGGTGGCCTTCGAGCAGTGGGTGAAGGACGAGAAACTGGGCATGATAGCCTCCCACTATGCAGGTTTCGCACAGGGTGTTGCCGGCAAACTCGACTCCATGCTGATTCCAGCTTTCTCCATGCTTATCAAGCAGCATACCGCCTGCGCCGTCGAGGGCGACATGAAGGTAGCTATGGCCATGAGCATCCTGAAGACCATCAGCGGCACGGGTACTCTGGCTGAGATGTACTCCATCGACTTCCCGAAGGACATCTGCATCATCGGCCACTCTGGCTCTGGCGACTTTGACATCTCGCAGGCCCACAAGCCCACGATGAAGATTGTGCCCGTGTTCCACGGCAAGACCGGCGGTGGTTACCTCACCCAGTTCTATCCTCCAACGGGTCCCGTCACCTATCTCGCTATCACACAGGATGCCAACGGCAAGTTCAAGTTCGTGGCTGCCGAGGGTGTCAACGAGGAAGGCCCCATCTTCATGTTTGGCGACACCAACATGCGCACCAAGTTCTCATTGTCGTGCCGTGAGTTCGTCAACAAGTGGAGCGAGGCTGGTCCCACGCACCACATGGCTGCTGCCGTTGGACACCACATCGACACCATTCTGAAGGTGGCCAAGATATTTAATATTGAGTGTGACGTAGTTTGTAGGTAATTATTAAGCAGCGGACTTACACGGACTAAAACGGATAGCCCGAAAAAGTCCGCGTGAGTCCGCTGCCCAAAAAGAAAAATATAATGGCGAATAACGGAAGTTTGAAGAGCACCATCGCCGTGTCTCTTACTAATTATCTCGATGCCGGTGCCATCGTGGCCGGTGCATCGGGCTTGACCCTTTGGCAGAACTACCTCGGACTCTCGGAGGTGCATCTGGGCTGGCTGAACTTTATCTCGGCCAACTGTCTCGGTGCTGCCATTGGTGCCATCATCGGCGGTTTCCTGGCCGACAAGTATGGCCGTAAGTTTATCTTCACCTACAACTTGCTTGTCTATATGTTGGGTGTGCTGACTGGTTTCCTCATCACGGGCATCAGTGTCGGCGTGGGTGTTCCCGCCTCGTGGACCTACATCTCCGAAAGCTCTGAGGTCAACAATCGTGGTCGTAACATCTGTATCTCGCAGATGTCATGGGGTTTCGGTCCCATGTGCATCCTGCTCTTCGGCATGCTCTTTGCCCCCGGAGGCTACCTGTTCTCATGGGTCGAGCAGGTGGCAGCCTTGTTTGTAGGCAGTGGCTCTGCCACCGCCGCCATCCATGTATTCTCGTCGCGCATCGTGTTTTTCACGCTGTTCGTGGTGGCATTCGTCGCCTGGAACCTGCAACGCCAACTGCAGGAGAGTGCCGAGTTTACGGCGCAGAAGGCTTCCGGCCAGAAACAGCCCGGTATGCTGGACAATATCAAGCTGTTGTTCACCAATACGATAGCCGTGCGTACCGTCGTCTTCCTGGCTACTATCTACCTGACGTGGAACCTCGTGGCCTCGGTCATGGGATTCTTCCAGCCGCACATCTACGAGACGGCAGGTGGCGTCAGCAACGAGCAGGCCAACTGGATGAACTGCATTCAGTGGTTCATCATCGTTGCCGTGACGTTCGTCGTGTCGAAGCTCATCGATAAGACAACGCATAAGGCCATCTATACCTTCGGTCTGCTGGTAGCCATCGCAGCCTGGCTGGTCATCGTCACCATCGGTGTCAACGGCATGGTGGGTCTCTGGCTGTTTGCCATCCTCTGGGGTGTACAGGGTGGAAGCTCGCCGCAGATTTTCTATGCTTTGTGGGGCTCAGAGCTGTTCCCCGCCAAGTTCCGTGCCGGTGCTCAGGGACTGATGTTCTTCATCGTCCGCGGTCTGTCGGCAGTCTGGGGACTGGTCTTCACGATGATCTATGGCGAGAACGGCGAAGGGTTCACCATTGCAGCCTTCTGCATGATAGCCCTGCTGGCCATCTCGTTGGTGGTAGGCTTCATCGGTGCTCCGAACACCCGTGGTCGTGCCCTCGACGATATTGTGCGCGAACGCTACGGCGACAGCTATTAAGATACTCCACGACACTTTTCAAAGAGATTTTTTGGCAGTGTCGTGGAAAAATGCTACTTTTGCAGTATCTTAACTATAAATATTAGGTATCCATGATGCGTAGTATCCTTTTTGCCCTGGTCATGACGCTGTTCCCTCAAGTTCTGTGGGCAGAAGTTCCTGACATGAAATTCCTCCGTCTCGACACCCGTGACGGATTGTCGAATTCCAGCATCCTATGTCTGCATCGTGATGCGAAGGGCTTTATGTGGATTGCTACGCCATACGGTCTGAACCGTTATGACGGCTATCGCTTCCGCACCTTCTATCAGGATGTGAAGGATACCATGTCGCTGCGCAACAACTACGTGGATGAAATCTACGAGGATGGCGAAGGGCAGTTGTGGGTGCGTCAGGGCATGAACTACACCATCTTCGACCCCCGCACGGAAAAGGGCGACCGTCATCCGGAGCGTATCTTGGAGAAATGGGGCGTCAAAGGCGGCTTGGAGTTTCTATATATAGATAAGGAGAAGAACTTCTGGGTGAAGAGCTATGACCAGGGATTCTGGCATGTCAATGTCCAGAAGAAGCAGGCTCACCAATTCCGTCCGGGCTTTGGCGACCAAGAGTTCAACAGCGACTTCGGCGTCTCGGGATTTGCCGAGACCGACAAGTTGCTGTTTGTCACCTCCAGCAATGGCGAGGTGTTCTGTTTTGACAAGCAGAAGAACCGCATCCTCTGGAAGAACAACCACCTGCGCCAGTTAGGGCTGGTTAGCAATCAGGCCGTCAAACCGCGTCTGGATTCCCAGGGCAACCTATGGCTGATATCGACGGGCAGCGTCTATATGTTCAAGTACGACAACAACCAGTGGTACCACTCGCTGCAGGAGGCGCTGCGTGCGTGGGGCTATGAAGGAGTGCCCGACGAGATGAACGTGTGGGACATCCAGTTGGACAAGGAGAATCGCTACTGGGTAGCCACTGACCATGGCGGCCTGTATGTGGTCGACCCGAAAGACAAGGTCGTCCGCCAGTTCCTGAACAATAAGTACGACGAGTCGACCATCAGCGACAATACGGTGCGTCTCGTCTACCGCGACCAGCTGGACCGTATGTGGTTGGGCACCTATACGGCAGGTGTCAACCTGTATTCGGGTGGTCTGTCGAACTTCATCAATCTGGATCTGGGTAATATCAACACCATCTGTACCGACAAGCAGGGACTGTGGTGGCTGGGTACCAATGACAAGGGTATCATCCGCTACGATCCCAAGACGAAGGAGCAGGTGGTATATAACCGCGAGAACAGCGGCATCCGCTCGAATACGATGGTGGGATCGCTGGGTGCCCGTGACGGTTCCGTATGGTTTGGCACCTACGAGGGTGGTCTCATCCATATTAAAAATGGTCAGGTCACCAACCTGCTGGCTACAGGCGATACCACCAGTTTGAATGTCAACAACATCTGGACGGTGTGCGAGGACCAGTGGGGCAATCTCTGGTTGGGTGAACTGGGTGGTGGCGTACAGCGCGTCGACAAGCGTACTGGCCGCATGAGGTCGTTCCGCATGGACAATTCCAAGCTGCCCAGCGAGTATATCAATACCATTTCCATGACGAAAAAGGGCTGGCTGTTGGTGGCGCATTCCAACTACATGTCGCTCATCAATCCCAAGACCATGAAGGTCGTCAACCGCAATATCATGCAAAACAAGAGCGGTGTGCCCATCACCGAGGCCTCCATCTTCGGCTATGAGGACAGCCGCGGCCTTATCTGGCAGGGCTCCTCGTCGGGAGCCACCATCTGGGACCCGAAGACAGGCGAGGTCTATCTGCTGGACATGAGGTCGGGACTCTTTGGCTCTACCGTCAATGGCATGATAGAGGACGGCAAGCATACTGTCTGGCTGGTGACCGACCATGGCGTGTCGAATGTCATCCCGCAGCGCCAGGAAGACGGCACGTGGCATTTCGTCATACGCAGCTACAACAACCGTGACGGTTTGCAGGACGGTCCCTACAACCAGCGTTCCGTCTGCTATACTGCTGATGGTCTCATCCTCGTAGGTGGTCAGGGCGGTCTGGATATTATCAACCCGAAGAATTTAGGCAAGGGGCGTATCAAGGAAAGCCCCGTCTTCAGCGGTCTGCTGGTTTTCGACCGTGACGTCCTTGTCGGCGAGAAGGTCGGTGGTCGTGTCATCCTCGATGAGGTACTCAATGACTGCCGCGACATCACCCTGCGCTACGACGAACAGTTTACCATCCAGTTAGGCAGCTCCAGCGGTGAAATTCACAACCGCTCCCGTTTCGTCTACCGACTGGAAGGCTTTAACGACGACTGGGTGCGTACCTCTGAGCTCAATCCGAATATCACCTATAACTCTTTGAGTCCCGGTAGCTATACACTGCATGTTCGCATGCTCAATGACGATGGTACCTTCGGTGCCGAAGAGAGCCTGCTGGAGATAACCATCCGTCCGCCCTTCTGGCGGAGCGGTTGGATGATGCTGTTCTACCTGCTGCTATTGGCTGTCGGCATGTGGTATTGGCGCAAATGGTACATCAAGCAGCATGAGCAGAAGATGCGCGCCGAGCATCTGCGCCGCGAAACCGAGAAACTGCAATGGATGTCGGAGATGCGCATGCAGATGGCTGCTGAGCGTGCTGCCGCCGTCAAGGCTGCTGCCGAGGGCACCGCTGTAGCTGATGCCACCGATGTTGCCGACGTCACTGCCAAGCCCGAACTGCAGCTGCAAATTGAAGACTGCGACCTCGTTACCGTCGTCAAGAATGTGTGTACCGAGTTTGCCGTCACTGAAGAGGGCATCAAGGCCCAGGTGACCTGCCGTCCGATGGTCGAGGAATTGTCTGCGCCCATCGACCGCAACCAACTGGTACGTGCCCTGAATATCCTGTTGTCCAATTCCGTCCGCTTCTCTCCGGGCAACTGTCAGATTACGGTGAGCCTGGGTCGTGTCGAGGGCAACCGTGCCGTCTTGCAGGTGGCCGACAACAGCATCGGCATCCGCGACGAGTTCAAGGCTACGGCCTTTGAGCCTTTCCTCGAAGGTGAGGGTATCGGTCTCGACAAGGTGAAAGACATTGTGGTGGCCCATGGCGGTACCATCCGTTTGGAGGACAACCCCGGCGGTGGCACCATTTTCATCATCTCACTCCCTGCCAATCCGTTGGAGGTGATTGAGGAGGCTGTGCTCATGGACGATGACGAATAATCTTTGCCATAAAGGTAAAAAAGTAAAAAGGTAAAAAATAAAGAAATAACGATCTAACTAATGAATATGCTAAGAACCTTGTGTACGGGAGTGTTGTCGCTGACAGCTATGATGCTGATGGCCGACGACTATACCGTCAGCGGTCAGTATGTGACCGTCCCTGTGAAACAAGCAACGGCAGGCAGTGCTAAGGTGGTGCGCCTGCAAGTGGTCAACAACAACATCATCCGGGTGCAGGCTACCAGCGAGGCACAACTGCCTGAGAAGCAGAGCCTCATCATTGTGCCCCAGACAGCCAAGCCCAAGTTTACGACCTACTCGCTGGACGGCAAATGTGTCTGCGTCAAGGCAGCCAAGGTCATGGCTCAGGTCAATGTCAACAACGGACAGGTCACCTTCTTCGATGAGTACGAGCGAGTGTTGCTGAAGGAAAGTCAGCAGGGCAAGCGTTTCTGGGACTTCACCGTTCCTGAACGGGAGTATGGCATCAAGGGTGGTAGCCAGTTGACGGAGGCTATGAAGCATGGTCTGACGTGGCAGATGCAGTTCGACTCGCCCGACGATGAGGCTTTCTACGGCCTCGGCCAGCACCAGTCGGAGGAGTTTAATATGAAGGGCAAGAACGAGGACCTGTTCCAGTATAATACCAAGGTCAGCATACCTTTCGTGTTGTCCAACAAGAACTACGGTTTGCTCTGGGACTCGTATAGCTACTGCCGCTTTGGCAATCCTCACGACTACCTGCAGCTGAACCGTGCCTTCAAACTCTACGACAAGCAGGGTAGGGCAGGGCACCTGACCGGCACCTATACCGACAAGGACGGCAAGCGGCTGGTGCGCGACGAGGACAGCATCTATTATGAATATGGTACGCCCGAGAAGTCGGCCATCGCCCTGAAAACTGACAACGGTGGCATCAAGAACCTGCCGAAGGGCTTTAACCTTGCTGGCGCCCACGTGCTGTACGAGGGATATATCGAGGCTCCCAAGACAGAGCTCTACCAGTTCATCCTCTACTACGCCGGTTATATCAAGGTCTATATCGGTGGTCAGGAGGTCGTCGCCGAACGCTGGCGCACGGCATGGAATCCCAACACCTATAAGTTCAGTACCCCGCTGAAGGCTGGTGAGAAAGTGCAGCTGCGCATAGAATGGCAGCCCGACGGCGGCGAGAGCTACTGCGGTCTGCGTGTCAGCGAGCCACGTACCGCCCAGGAGCGTGGCCAGCTCAGCATCTGGAGCGAGATGGCCCGCGATATGGACTACTACTTCATAGTCGGCCAGAACCTCGACGAGGTCATCGGCGGCTATCGTACGTTGACCGGCAAGGCCAGCCTGTACCCCAAGTGGGCGCTGGGCTTCTGGCAGAGTCGTGAGCGCTATCAGACGCAGCAGGAGATTCTGGAAAACCTCGCTGAGTTCCGCAAGCGCCAGATACCCATCGACAACATCGTGCAGGATTGGAATTACTGGCCTGAGAACCAGTGGGGCAGCCATGAGTTTGAGGCCAGCCGCTATCCCAATCCGCAGGTCATGCTCGACAGCGTGCATGCCATGGGTGGCCGCTTCATGATTAGTGTGTGGCCGAAGTTCTACTGCAATACCGACAACTACAAGGAACTCGACGCTAAGGGCTGGATGTACCGCCAGTCGATGACCGACGACATCCACGACTGGGTAGGTCCGGGCTACAAGAACGGCTTCTACGACGCCTACGATGCTGGAGCCCGCAAGATGTTCTGGCGCCAGATGGACGAGAAGCTTTATAGCAAATATAACCATGACGGCATCGCCGGTGTGGATGCCTGGTGGATGGATGCCTCCGAGCCCAACGTCCGCGACTGTACCCCCATGTGGTATCGCAAAGCCCTCTGTGGCCCGACGGCCCTTGGCACCTCTACCGAGTACTTCAATGCCTACTCCACGGTGAATGCCGATGCCATCTACCATGGTCAGCGTAGTGTGTGGAAGGGTAAGAAGGATGAGCCCCGCGTGTTCCTGCTGACCCGTAGTGGTTTTGCCGGCGAGCAGCGTTACTCCACCGCGACGTGGAGCGGCGACATCGGCACCCGCTGGGAGGACATGCGTGCCCAGATGACGGCAGGTCTGAACTACTCCATGTCGGGCATTCCCTTCTGGGGTATGGACCAGGGCGGCTTCTGCGTGGAGAATCGCTACATGGCAGCTCAGCAACTCTACGACCGTACCCAGGTGGAGAACGAAGACCTGAAGGAGTGGCGCGAGTTGCAGACACGCTGGAGCCAGTTTGGCTGCTTCATCCCGCTGTTCCGCGTCCATGGCCAGTGGCCCACCCGCGAAATCTGGAATATTGCCCCCGACAACCATCCTGCCTACCAGTCGTTCGTCTACTACGACAAGCTGCGCTATCGTCTGATGCCGTATCTGTATTCGCTGGCCGGCTGG
>CACXAG010000093.1 GCA_902765585.1 uncultured Prevotellaceae bacterium | reverse complement strand
AGCCACAATCTCATTACGGAAAGCCTTACCAATCTGGGCGATACCGAAAGGAATCTTCATACGACCCGTCTTCTGCACGTTCAGGTAGTTCACGAAGATACCCTGAGCAGTCTCAGGACGCAGGTAGACCTTCATCGAAGCATCAGCCGAGGCACCCATCTCCGTAGCGAACATCAGGTTGAACTGGCGCACGTCCGTCCAGTTCTTGGTACCGCTGATGGGGTCCACTATCTCCTCGTCCAGGATAATCTGCTTCAGCGCCTCTAGGTCAGGACCCTGCATAGCCTCAGCATAGCGAGCATGCAGGGCGTCGCGCTTCTCCCTGGTCTCCCTTACGCGCTCGCTGGTCTCCATATACTTAGCCTCATCGAAGCTGTCGCCAAAACGCTTGCGAGCCTTCTCCACCTCCTTCTGAATCTTCTCGTCGTACTTGGCTATCTGGTCCTCTATGAGCACGTCAGCACGATAGCGCTTCTTCGAGTCGCGGTTGTCAATCAAGGGATCGTTGAAAGCATCCACGTGACCAGAAGCCTTCCATATCGTCGGGTGCATAAAGATGGCGCTATCGATACCCACTATGTTCTCGTGCAGCATCGTCATAGCCTTCCACCAGTACTGCTTAATGTTGTTCTTTAACTCCACACCGTTCTGACCGTAGTCGTAAACGGCACCTAAACCGTCGTAAATCTCACTGGAGGGGAACACAAAGCCATACTCCTTGCAGTGGCTCACGATTTTCTTAAATACATCTTCTTGTGCCATTATTTATTGTTTATTGTTTATTGTTTATCGTTTCAGCGGCTGCAAAGGTACGAATAAATGAGTGAATTGCAAAAAGAAAGGCCGTTTTTACGTTTTACTTTTTTAATTTTATTATTTTTTTTAATTTAGCGCACGTATTTCTTGCCATTTACGATGTATATACCTTTCGCAGTCGGCATTTGGTCTCTACCCATGCGACGACCCTGCAGGTCGAAACTCTGTGTCCTCTGCATGCTCTGTGTCCTCTGTGCATCCAACATGCTGATGCCTGTACCACCAACGCGCACCAGTCGGCCACTGGCCCAGATTTCGGCATAGCCAACAGAACCGCTGTAGGGTTTGTTCTTGCTGACGACAGCATAGATTTGCTGCGTAACTGGCAGGGTGAAGGTGGTGCCATCAGCAGGCTGCCAGTCGCTCCAAAGCGTCAGTGGTTCCAACTTTTGTGTGTCGATATTCTCTGAGAGCAGGTAGACATAACGGGGAGTGCCGTCGGGATTGCTGCCAAACAGCGCATATTGACTGGCATTTTCCTGAAACTCCTGTTCGAAAGCGGGGACATCGGCGTTGAGCAGCCAGCCCAGGCGCACCTGACCTTCGTTTTGTTCTATCGCCAGCTGCCAATTGGCAGCATAAGTTTGACTACGGGTCAGAAGCGGGTCGGCATGACACTGGAGGGCAGTACCGTCGGCAGACGGCGTGGCTGTAAAAGCGATTTCAATACCGCCACCCTCAAAGGGACTGGCAACGAATTTCCACTGACCTGCCAGAGTTTCGGCAATGGTTGACTGGGCTGAGAGGGGGATGTTGGCATGGCATGCCAACAGACACAACAATAGAGTTACAAAATTTACGCGATTCATGTTTTATGTCTGAATTTAATGTATCATGTTTATCGGTTATTGTTTAATGTTTATTGTATCAAAAGGTGCATCCGATAGCCAGCGACAACTGGGTGCGGTCGCAACCTGTAGAATACTGGTACGTGGCATTTGCCTTGCGATGGCTACCACTAAGACGAGCGTAGGTCTTCATACGAGTGCCTGGCAACAGGAAGGCATACTGTACGCTGCCGCCAATGCTGTATTGAGGGGCAGTCAGATACTGGTATTCGCGCCAAAGGAAGGCATCCATCGTAGCAGGCTGTTCCTGTTTGGCGCTGGGGGTGACAAAGGCTCCATCGTCGTAGGGGTCACCTGTGCCCTTGAGGAAGCTGCCATGGAGGGAGAACGTCCAGATGCCCTTGCTACAAACCAAGTTGCGCGTAGCGCTGAGTGCCACCTCGCTACTACTGAGCAATTGGTGACGATAGAAGGGATAGAGGTAGGCAGAGATATTCTGCTCGCGCCAGCGGTAGGCAGCAGAGAACGACCACGTGGGCAGTTCGTTGCGAATGCCCAGATGGGTAGTGAAGGTCATATCGGCATCCTTCCATCGCTTGTCAGCCGTCTCCACGGCATCGTAATACTCGTAGTAATTGGAACCACTGGCATTGGTCAGTTCGCGATAGGTCTCGGCATTATTCTTCAGTTTCTCATCAGCATAGGAGGCATCTAAGTGGAACCTCGACGTGCCAGTCTGGTAGATGACGTGCACTTGGCTCTCCACGATGTCGCGCTTGTGGTTGGTGAGCGTGATGGTATAGGGAGAACGGCGACCGTAGTAGCCTGTACCATGGCTGAACCCGAAGTCGCCATAGATGCGCAGCGACTGCAGGGGGCATAGCTCCAACTGGAAACTGGCGCCGTGGCTGTCCTCAAAGAGTGGCATCTCGCGTGACTTGTCCGTGTAGCCCTCATTGCCAAACTGCTCGACGCGTCCCATCATGGCACCATAGCTGATAAGCGACTTATAAATCTTCTCGCTCTTGCCATAAGTACCAAAATCCAGGCTCTCCGTGTTGCGGTGGTAGGCATAGTCGGCACCTACGGCTACCCAGTCGGCAAGGGGTGCATAGGCGCCCAAGGTGAAGACGAGGTCCATCAGCTTGTTCTTATGTCGCAGGTCCTTGTACTTGGCATAATTGGCAGAGGTATAATCCAGTCGGGCACCAATAGAGATGCCGTTGGCAATATCGTAGCCAATGCCGCCCGAAAGGTGGTAGGTGTCGCGATGCTTGTCGCCGGCATTGGTCAGCGAGTCCTCGACGATGTCGAAGGGTTTTCGTGTGGGCTGAATAAATGCCGACCCCGTCATATCCTCGCCCGACCAGTTGTCGTAGCTGATGGCACCGTATGCCACAGCGTGTGGACTGAGCCGGTAGTAAGACTCGATGCTGACGTTGGCCTGCAGGATATTGGGCGACTCGTAGTAGTTGACGTGTCCTCCCCTACCCTTGGTCAGCGATGCCGAAGCCTCGACGATGTTGCGCGTGGCAAAGCGCGTCAGGGCGGCAGCATTGGGGGCTGTCAGCCAGGGGTCTGCCTGCTGGACGAAGTGGTAGTCGCGGAGCAGCAGGGAGTCTTGCGCAGCTATGCTGCTAAATAAAAAAGAAAAAATAATAAATAATAGACTCCGTGGTCGTCTATTGGGTATTGTTGTCGTTATATTCTCTTTTTTCATTATTCTTTGTTATTTAGGGCGTGGCCCGCAGTGAGCATTGCTGTCGTTCGTGGAAATCGTTGGTGGAATTATTGGTATCCTGGTAGATGATATGAGCACCCTGACGGATGCTGGCTTCAGCATCGATGCCGCTGGGGTCTGTCACGCCGTCAACACCTAAGGCATAGCCATAGACCAGTCGTCCGGTATTCTCGGGCAATGCCTCGGTAGCTTCTTTGTTGACGTTGCGATAGAGGGTATGGCCCTGATAGTTGGTAAGCCATACAAAGCCTGCGTCGATGTCAGCCGTCAGGCGTTTGAGACTGCTGTCCTTATAGCCTGTGGAGTAGACCTCGAGGGCGTCGACAACCCACTCGTTGGGGATTTTCAGACATGCCCACACCTGCGAGACATTACCGCCGTCGTACCAGATGTTGGCTGTGTTAGTGGCATAGTCGGCAGGTGCCACGCCATGTATCTGGAACATCACGAAGGCGGGTGCGCTGACGCTGAGAGCCCAACCATTTCCCAGTCCGTATTCGACGGCTTTCAGGTAGTGGCTGGTGGGTATGACATCCGACGGCGTGGGATAGTAGCCCGTATTGTTGTAGCCGCTCTCGGGGTCATACATACAATAGTATTCGGGGTTGGCGTAGTTGACCGACTGGCTGACAGCCTGCGTATTGTCGATGGCACCGTGGATGTTGACCACCACCTGCGAGTAAGGTGCCAGCTCCAGCGTCTGGGGGAAGTACCAGATGCCGTTCCACACAGGAATAAAGCCTTCCTTCTCGTAGGTCAGCCGTCCGTCATCACCATAGTTCTTGTTGTTCTGATGGGCATTGGCGGGTGTACACTCGCCAAAACAGAGGTTGCTGAGCGAGGCCGGCTGCGAACTGTTGTTATAGAGGACGACACACTTGTCGTACTGGAACTTCGTCGTGCCATCGTCCATGAGGCATCCGCCGTTGTAGAGTTCCTTGATGACCAGCTGACTGATGCGGGCACTCTTCATCTGGATGGTCACTGGTGTCGTCTGGTCGCGACGGACGGTAATCTGTCCTGACGTTCCATTATAAGTATAGGCAATGCCCTCGCTGGAGTGGGCTGCCGTGACGCTGGCCTCGTAGATGCCTGGCGTCGTGCGGAAAGTGGCAGTACCCTGGTCATTGGTCTTCTCGATGAAGATGCTGCCCGTCCCGGTGTTGCGTAACTGTACGTCGAAACCTGCCGCACTGTCGCTCAAGCCTGTCAGCGTGACGCTGGCACCGCCCATCGAGAGGTCATCGGCCTTGGGCTGGGTGTCGTCAGAGGCGCAGGAGGTGAGTAAGGCTGCTGTGACGCAGCAGGTCAGGATATGGAGGAGTCTCTGTTTCATAGCTTCAGTTTAAGGGAGAGTCCATAATAATAGTTGGGGATATAGCTGCTGGCGAAGAGCGACGTTTCCAGATCGGTCTGTGACGAATGTACCGTCTGCATGTTGTTGAAGAAGTTGTTGGCATAGAACGACACGGATACATGGTCGCCAATCTCCTTGGTGATACTCAGGTTGGCTGAGTAGTAGCTGCTGATGCGGTTGGGATTCATCACATAGGGGTAGTTGGAGCGCACGACGAGTTTCGACAGGTCGCTGAACAGCGTGGCATCGTGGTCCTTGGCCCAGAGGAAACGCTCAGCGAAGGGAATGCGCTCGTCGGGGTTGTCCCACGTGGAATAGTAGTCCGGATAGATGGCGACATACTGGTTCTCGCTCGTGCCGTCGTAGGGCGTTCCAGTATAGCTGCTCTTGTCTGCCAGCACCACGCCACGCATGGCATCGTCGAACTCACTCAACTGCCGGTGGTAGTTGTAGAGCGATGCTTCTATGCGCAAGGCGACGATGAGGCGTATCTTCGGGATGTGGGTCGTGATGGTGGTGTTGAGATTCAACTGCTTCGACAGCGATCCGTTAGCCACCGAGGCATTGGCTGAGTAGCTGGTGGACGTGGCAGCGCTGCCACGATAGTAGCCCACATACTGATAGGGCTGTCCGTCAGCCATGGTGGCGTTCGACAAGGGGATGTCGGCAAAGAGCACGTCATCGATACCTTTATAATAATAGTAGTTGCCGTCGAAACGGATGCTGGTGCGCAGGGCACGTATCTGCTGCAGGTCGACCGTCCACTCCAGACCATAGCGGTTCAGGGGCGAGGCATTGACATATTTGGTGTTAGATAGCCATACGCGACGGGTGTTACCTACCAGCATCTGCTGCTGACTGCCATCGGCAGCGGCAACTGTAACGACACCAGTCTGACGGTCAATACCATACACGCGGTCTGCCAACGGGATGGTGACGCCGTCGAGGGCTGCCGGTGGCGTATACAGATAGGCGAACGGCGTATAGATTGACGTCGCCATGTAGGGATTGCGTGTCTGATGGTAGAAGGCCGACAAGGCGATACGCGTGCCACCCTTGATGGTCAACTCGAAGCCCAGGTCGGTCTGGTTGGTGTACTGCCAACGCAGGTCGGGGTTATAGACGGCCTTCGAGGGGTGCGTGTGGTAGGCATAGAACGACGTGTTTGTCGACGTGCTGGGTGAACTGAATGCCAGTCGGTCGCTATAGGCCGGCGAGGGATAGAGCACTTGGAACGACGGCAGTTTGACACTTTTGCCCCATCCGGCATGCACGCTCAGGTCAGTCAACCAATAGGCACGACGCTGACGCCAGAAGATGTAGCGGCTATTTACGCGGGGCGAGAGGCTGCTGACCGTTCCATAGTCGGAACCACCGATAATGGTGATGTCGTCGCGCAGTCCGGCGGTCAGTTCAAAGGTAGAGCGCTTGCTGGTAGGGATGCTCACCTTCTCCTCAGCATAGAGTGCCAGATTGTGCATTGTTGGCAGGTCGTCGTAGCAATAGGGACGCCAGGTAGGAGCATAGCGCAAGTCCTCGTAATACGTGCCCTGACCATTGTTACGACTGCCCGTATATTCGATGCCTGCCAGCGCATGTCCCTGGACGGTGCCGAAACGATGGTTGAGTTCACCTTTCAGGCGCAGGCTCCAGTTGAGGGGTTTGCTGTCGACAAACTGCTTGACATGCCAGTAGCCCGTAGGTCCGAGAATGATGGGCGCCGGGGCGGACTCGTCGTAGGGCTGGGCTATGAAGTAGCCCTCTTCCATGGTGTGGATATAGGGTTGTGTGGAAGCGCTGCTGGCATGGCTGTAGTTGGTAGCCTTGCGATCGTTATAAGCCAGCGAACCACGCAGGTTCAGGTTCGTGAGCCAGCGTTTGTTGAGCAGCCAGTTCAATTCGGCATTGGCGCGGAAGGCGTTGTCGCGCACCTTGGCATAGTCGTCCAACTCGTTGTCGGGATCGGCTTCTGAGTTGTAGCCACCGATGTTGCCCGACAGTCCCGCATTCAGCGTTAGCGGCGTCGTCGACTGGCAGAAGATGTTCATGTAGTGCAGCGACAGGATGTTGCGCTGGTAGGCCGTGTGGGGCGAGGCAGCATCGCTGAACGAGCGGGCATGCTCCAGCGAGGTATTGAGGACGCCCCGTCTGCCACCCAGGTTAAAACCCTTATTGAGGGCTATCTGACGCGTGTTTTGGTTGATTTTCCCCTCGATGATGAAGGGCGACTTACCCTTGCGTGTGTTCACCTTGACGACGCCGTTCGACAGGTCGCCATATTCCACGGACGGAATACCCGTGACCACCTCCACCGACTCGATGTTCGAGGCGCTGATGGTGCGCGTCGACGCGCCAGCCGTCTCGCCGACAGCAGCATTATTGTCCATGCGGATGCCGTCCACCTCGATGGCCGTACCAAAAGAGGCATTGCCCTTTTCCTGGTCACCGCTGCGAAGTGCCAGACGAGCGTCAGTCATCAGTGAGGGGTTGACCGTCCTGCCGCCAGGCAACAGGGCAGCGATGTCGCTGACATTCAGCACCTGCTGGTTGTCGAGCGTCGTGCGGTCAATGGAATAGCTGGTGGTAGCCTCGTCACGCTTGCGCTTGGCTGTGACGGTGACCTCGTCCAACTTCAGACTTTCCTGTTTCAGCTGTATCTGCAGGCGGGGGATGTCCTTGGTGATGTTCAGGGTGATGGTGCGTGTGGCATAGCCCAGACATTGGATGGTCAGCACGGCCTTGCCTGTAGGCACGCTCTTGATGGTGAAGCGCCCGTCGCTGCCCGTAATGGCCCACTGACCGTTGTCCTTCAGCAGCAGCGAGGCAAACTCCACGGGCTGCTTGCTGTCCTCATCGGTGACGATACCTGAGATTTTGACATGCTGGGCTACAGCAACAGCCGTCCAGCATGCCAGCATCAGCAGGTTTACTATAAGTCTTCGTTTCACTTCTTACCTTTTACCTCTTCCTACTTACCTCTTATTTCTTTTCTTCTTCCTCGCTGCACTCATGGGGTTTGGGCAGCGTAGCCTTGATGCCCAGCTTCTGGATTTCCTCCAGCAGTTTCTGTTCTGTCAGCGCGGTATTCAGATAGGTCACGGCGAGCGACTTGCGGAGTGGGTTGACGTTGACGTCGTCGACACCATCCAGTGCCAGCACGCTCTCTATCGTGTCGTCGTTGGCAGCCTCGGCAGGAATCAGGAAGTAAGCCCACGCAATGCGGTCGTCCGTATAGTAGTTGACAGGTGTATAGCCAGCCTTGACGAGTGCCTGGCGGATGACGGCCTGCGACGTGCGGTTGGCATCGTAGCGGATGAAGTAGTAGTGCTTGTCTAAGTGGGGCGCAATGGAGTCCATACCCTCAATCTTGTTCAGGATGCCTGCAATGCGGTCAACACACTTCTGACAATGCATGTCGTCGATGCGCAGTCCACAGGCCTTGCGAATCTTCTCCGTGGGGTCGTAGGGCGATGCCTTATAGCGCTTGGTGGTAGCAATGGTGCGATAGATGCTGTCCACATCGGTCTTCTGAGGGTCGTAGGCGATTTTGACGGTACGACGCTCGTAGTTGAACTCAAGGGCTCCCACACCGGGATTCTGGCGCAGGGCATTCTTCACTTTGTGACCACACTCCTCACAGCGCATGGCTTTCACGCGAACGGTAATGGTGTCGTTCGTCTCGGCATTCACCGCCAGCCCACAAACGACAAAAAGGGCACATAATAAAAACTTCTTCATATCTTCAATTCTTTAATATCTGATGTTTATTGGTTATTGTTTAACGTTTATTGTTTAATAGTACACTCCTACTGCGATGCCTGCATGCTTGCTGTCCAAGCTATTGTCAGTCTTCAGATAGCTGCCATACACCTTGGCAAACCAGAGCGTGCGCTGCTTCTTGATGGTAACGGGCAACTGGTAGGTGACCTCCAGGCGTCCCCGCCACCAGTTGGCGCCATAGTACTCCATGTCGGGCTGCAGCACGTTAACGGCATAGTCGCCATCCTCGAAATGCAGGTCGAGGTCAGCCTTCGACTTCAGGTGGTAGTCGGCATGGGCCTTCACCCACAGGCTGCCGTTCAGCAGACCATATCCACCCTCCAAGCCAAACAGCGACGAGCCATACTCCAGCTGCGAGGTCGCCAGCAGGTGTTTGTTGCTGACGCTCTGCAGGTCGTAGCTGGCACCGACGAAGCCCTTGACGGCATCGTCAGCCGTGAACGACAGGCGGTAGTGCAACGCAAGGTCGGCCTTCTTCAACTGATAGCGCTTCTTGAACGTCATGGTGCGCTCCCAGCGCTGCGTCGTGTAGGCACCATCCTTTTCCGTGATGAGCTGCGAGTTATACTCGTCGGCGTATGCCTGCTCGTAGTCCAGACTGGCGCTGATGCTGTGCAACAGAGTGCCTGCCGTGACCGTCCATCGGCTGGTGGCTCCATAGTGGTAGGTGTAGTAGGTGCCTGGCTCGTATTTATACTGTCCGTAGGCATACTCTGTACCATGACGCAGCGTGAGTGCCGTGACGCCTGCCACGTTGCCACTGCGCACACCATAGCTCAGCTCACCGCCAAACTCATGGTTGACATACTCGCGCTGGTAGCCGGCATAGTCGCCCACGTTACCCTTGGCATAGTCCACGCCCGTCATCAGGTAGTACTTGATATGCGGGTCTTTCTGCTTCACCACGGGCGTCATCATCTTCTCCTTATAGCGATGATACCAGCCTGCCAGACCGACGGTATGACTGCCGGTGGTATAGGTGACGGAAGGTGTCAGCTGGTAAGGTGTCAGCTGGTAGTCAGCCAGACGGGAACGGGAACGGGGATCGCGCAGACGGCTCAGGTCGCCAACCTTGTAATAGAGGGAGGCGCCATAGTTCCAGTGCCCCAGTCGCACAGAGGCCAGCTTGGCGTTGAGCGTAAAGTTCTGGAAGTCGTATTTGCCAAAGATGTCGCTACCCGAGATAAAGGGGTTCGAGTTATAGGTTCGCATGACATCGCTCCAGGCACGCTCTTTGATGCGTCCCATGTCGAAGTCGAACGAGCCATAGCCCACCAGGTACTTGCCTATCTTCTGATAGCGCTCTGTGAAGAAGCGCAGCTGGTTCTGCTGGTTGCCCTCCTGCACGCGGTGGTAGTCGCCGCTCTGGTGCTGCAGGTCGAAGTAGGCCACGCCGCGGTTGTCGGTAGAGTCCTGCATGTCGTGGGCGAGTCCGGCAGCATTGCGGCTCTCGCTCCACAGCTGTCGCTCGTCGGCCAGTTGGTACTGCTGCTGGTTCATCTGCTGTGCCGTGGCCTGCATGGCTGACAGCGCCACAAGGGCACCAAGGTGGATTGTTCTGTTCATACTGTTCATGGCAACAAATAGTTTCTTGGACTGATGGTGTCCGTACATAGGAAGTCGTTCAGGCTGTTGTTGGTGTCTTGCAGCACCTTGCGCCCGTCGGCGGTGATGGAGAGGGTCTTGCGCACCAGCCGCTCACCCGTCGTGCCGGAGGTGGAATTGACAAAGGTATAGGCTGCATCAATCTCCTCAAACAAACGCTTGGAATTGATGTCGGGACCCGTCTGGGCCTTGTTCTTCAGCACGTCGACACCATCGATGACGGTATTCTTGGGCACGCGCAGGAAGCGGTTGCCCTTGGTCTTGCCATAGGCATAGACGGTAGGCCAGTTGGTCACGTCCTCATCGGTGCGGAAGAGAGCCACAGCACCTGGTCCGCCCTGTCCCAGGTTCATGCACGAGATGCTGGCATAGGTGGAGTAGAGCAGTTCCAGGGCAGGCACGTCGTTGTTGTTGGGAATCTTCTTGTTGACGTCCTTGGCCTCGAAGTCGGCATCCCGCAGGTCGCGCTCATACTCATTCTGCGACGAGTGGTCGATGGCACTATTCACCAACAGGAGCGAGGCGCCCGGTGCCACCATGACGGGTTTTTCGTCGGGTATGCGGAACACCTGCTTCATGTGCAGCGTGTCGGGGGTGATGGCGTCGCTATAGGGATATACGGGATAGGCAATGGTGCTCTCAGTCTCCAACAGTCCGATGTAGAGTCCTGCGGCATCCACGCTATCTTCCGAGTTGTTATACAGCTCTATGTATTTGCCGATGGCATAGGTGCCGCCAGCTATCTTGCTGTTCGACGAGTATATCTTGCCGATAATCAGCGTCTCCTTGGGGTACACCATCAGTTGCAGCGACAGCGTGTTGTCCTGAGAGAGTGCCTGCTGGTTGAGGGTTCCCGTCAGGATGAAGTCGATGGCACCGCCAACGGTCTGGCCCGTATACTGCTCGTACTGCGAGTGGCTGATGGTGGACGACAGGCTGACGTTATAGGTGCCCGGTGCCAGGTCGCTGACGACGACGCGTCCCGAGGCGTCGGACGTTGCCGTCACGATGGCATCCTCCGACTGCAGCGTCACAGTCAGTCCCGACATGTCGTCCATGTTGACGAAGGCGTCAGGGCGCACCAGTTGGACGGTAGCCGTGACAGGTGGCGTCGTGTCGTCGAAGTCCACGCAGGAGAATTGCGCTACGCTAAATAAAAAACAACAAATAAAAAATAATAAACGTAGCGGCTTTCTGATATGTCTCTTGTTCATCATAAAGGTCAAAGATTAAAGTTTAAAGAACAGTTCCACGCCGAACGAGAAGGTGCTGGTGTTGCGCTGCGTCAGCGTGCCGCTGGTGTTGGTAGACATAAAGGGCTCGTAGTAGAGGACATTGTTGGCATAGAACGACAGGCCGGCCATCGACCCGAACTCCTTGGTCAGGCGGGCGGAGAGGTTCCACGTGACGGGTTCCTTCACCACGTCGTTGTCGTTGGGACGTATCTTCTGCTTCTCCCAGTCGATGCCGTCGATGGGTTCGACGGTACCCTTCCAGTAGTGGTAGCCGACGTCATAGCTGCCGTCGGGCAGCGGGGTGTAGTCGACATAGCCGATGGGGTCTTTGGCAGCCACAAAGCTGTAGTTGCTGCTATGCCAGATGACCTGACCCGTGAACGATGCCACCATGCGCAGCTCGGGGATGTTGGTGACCAGTCGCAGCGTGTTGACGAAACGGCGCTGGCGGCTGTAGTCCAGGCCCGAGGGGTAGATGAGCTTGACGGGCGTGGTATTGCGCGACTTGTATTCGGTGGGCAGGTCGACAGGGTTCTGGGTATTCAGGCCCTCGTTCCAGCTCTTGCTCTCCTGCCAGGCGCCCGAGAAGTAGATATTGGTGTTCAGCGGACGGATGCGCCCTAAGTCGAACTCAAACTCCACGCCGCGGTTCTGCAGCACGTTGTCGTTGGACACCTGTCCGTTGGTGGTCCAGAAGGCGCTGGGCACGTCGTTGGCGATGCCTTCGCGCCAGGCCTCGGGACTGGCATACTGCAGGGCCTGATAGACCACAAACTGCGAGGCGCTGCTGAATCCGTTGGGGGTCTTGTCCTGATAGGCTGTCACGCTGAGCTTGCGTCCACCGGGCAGTTTGATGTCGGCACCGACCTCTATCTTCGTCGTCGTGGCATTCTTCAGTCCCTGCGAATACTCCACCTGTTGGACATAGGTCCTTCTGACCACCATGCTGCCAGGCTGGGCGGGGTCGGTATTGCCGTTGGCATAGTAGGCCAGGGCGATATGGTCCTTATAGGTATTGTCGGGATAGAGGTAGTTCAGACCCGGTGCCTTCGAGTTCAGACCGATGCCACCACGAATGTTCAGCCACGAGGTAGCCTCGACGGTCATGTTCAGACGGGGTGAGAAGGCATAGGTGCTGACGTCGCTGAAGGGCTGCATGGCCTGGAAACGGGCACCCAGCATGACGCGCAGGTGACGCTTCTTGGCAAACTCCCAACTCAGGTTGTCCTCGACGTAGGCCGACACCTGGTGTAGTCCGGGAATGTCGCTGAAAGCGCGTGGACGCCCGCCGTCGTTGGGTTTCAGGGGCAGCAGCTCGTCGGCGTTATAGTAGCCCTTGCCGTTGTTCCAGTCGTAGTGGTAGTCCACGCCCATCTTGAAGCGCTGGTTCACCTTGCCACTCTTGATGAAGAACTGGTTGTTGACCTTGGCGAAGATGTTGCCGGGACGGCTCTCCGTATAGCCGGTAGCCAGATAGGAGTGGTTCAGCCAGGGCACCTCGTAGTAGCCGGTCTCGCGGGCTGTCACTATATGCACCACGCCATTCGACGTGGGCACGAAGCTGGTGCTGGCATCGTCGCTGGCTGTCAGCGACACGCCGAGGGTATAGTTGATGGTGCGTGAGAAAGGCTTGTCAACGCTAATCTTGCCGTTATGGGTCAGCGACAGCACCTTGTTCACGCTCTTGCTCTCCGTGCCGTCGTTCTGCACGTCGGGGTCGTTGCCGTTCCAGTCCTTGGAGTACATGTAGCGCACCTTGGTGTCGGCATGCCACTTGCGGGTGAAGTCCACGCCATAGCCCACGCTGAAGGTGTAGCGGTCGAAGGACTTTGTCTTCTCGCGGGGGTCGCCCCAGGCCTGGGCATAGTCCACGTTGAAGTTCAGCACGCCATACTTGTCCAGCTTCAGTCCCTTGCCCAACGAGTAGTTCATCAGTCCGGGGTTCACCTTGCCTTTGACCTGCCAGGGCGTGACACCAATCTTCGAGTGTACCACCATCAGACCGCTCGTCAGGTCGCCGTATTCGGCTGACGGAATGCCTCGGATGACCTCCACCTCCTGCACGTCGTCGGTAGAGAAGTTACGCAGGTCGGTACCGGTGAAAGCCGTTGCCGAGAAGCCACCTGCCGACATGTTGGCGTTGTTCGACTGGGGCACGCCGTCCAGGATGATGCCCGAACCAAAGGCTGCCGTATTGTTGTTCGACAGCGTGCGCACCTGCAGGTTCGACTGCGACGTCAGGTCGGTATTGGTCATCAGCTGTCCAGGCAGCAGCTGCAGCACGTCAGCCAGACTGGCGGCCTGCAGGTGGTCGATGGCCTGCCGCCCGATGATGCTGCTGGTGGCAGCACCTGCCGCATTCTGCTTGGCGGTGACGGTCACCTCGCTGAGTGCCAGCGTGGTGGGCACCATCAGGAAGTCGAGCTTGGTGTTCTTGCTGACCTTGACCTGTGTGCTGATCGACTCATAGCCCACATACGAAATGTTGACCGTGTAGGTGCCGGCCTCCACATTCTTCACGGAGGACTTACCGTCCATATCAGTCACGACCATAGCTCCCGTCGGCTGCAACTGGATGGTGGCCATAATGACAGCCTCCTTCGTGTCCTTGTCCTTGACAGACAGGTCGAGGGTGTAACTGCCTTTCTTCTGTGCCACGGCACCCAAGGGAATGAGCAGCCCTAAAAGCAAGTAGAAAATACTTTGTCTCATCCGATTCGTATATTAATTGGGTGGCAAAGGTACAAAAAAAAATTCAAATAGCAAATAGTTCGACAAATTGATAACGTGTTTGGGAAAATATTCGTACCTTTGTGCCCAAAACAATCAAACAACCGAAACAATGAAAACAAAATTGATGACTTTTGCGCTGCTGTTCATGGCAGCCCTATGCACCTCGGCACAGCCCCTGCGGCAGGATGCCACCGTGCGTACAGGTAAACTGAAGAACGGACTTACCTACTACATCCGCCATCATGCCAAGGAGGCCGGACTGGCCGACTTCTACATTGCCCAGAAGGTGGGCTCCATCCAGGAGGAACCACGCCAGCGCGGTCTGGCTCACTTCCTGGAGCACATGGCCTTCAACGGCACGAAGAACTTCCCCGGCAAGGGCAAGCGCTTAGGCATCGTGCCCTGGTGCGAGACCATCGGCGTGAAGTTCGGTGCCAACCTCAACGCCTACACCAGCGTCGAGCAGACGGTGTATAACATCTCTGCCGTTCCCGTGGGCAAGCGCGAGGGCATCGTCGACTCCTGCCTGCTCATCCTGCACGACTGGAGCCACTATCTGCTGCTCGAAGATGCAGAAATCGACAAGGAGCGTGGCGTCATCCACGAGGAGTGGCGCACGCGCCGTGCCGGCAAGGCGGTCAGCCGACTCATGGAACAGGCCATGCCGAAGGTGTATAAAGGCACGAAGTACGAAGACTGCATGCCCATCGGCTCGATGGACATCGTCGACAACTTCGCCTACAACGACCTGCGCGACTACTACCACAAGTGGTATCGTCCCGACCTGCAGGCCGTCATCGTCGTGGGCGACATCGACGTCGACAAGATGGAGAAGAAAATCAAGAAGCTCTTCTCCGGCATCCCCATGCCCAAGAATGCTGCCAAGCGCGAGTACTACCCCGTCAGCGACAACGACACGATGATTGTCGACATTGAGCGCGACAAGGAACAGCCCATCGTGCTGTGCCACCTCTATCAGAAGCGCGACGCCACGCCCGATAGCGAGAAGAACGACGAGAAATACCTGCGCGGCGACTATATAGACGGACTCATTGCCACCATGCTCAACGACCGTCTGGCAGAACTGCGCCAGAGTGCCAACCCGCCCTACCAGAGTGCCACGGCACGCGCATCGACGTTCTTCCTGAGCCGCATGAAGGAGTCGTTCTCCATTGCCGTCAGCTGCAAGGAGGACAACATCCTGGGTGGTCTCATCGCTGCCGTGGGTGTTGCCGAGCGCACCCGCCAGCACGGCTTTACGGCGTCGGAACTGCAGCGTGCCAAGAGCCAGAAGCTGAACCACGACGAGCGCAAGTATCGCGAGCGTAACGACCGTCGCAACTCGAAGTTCGTCAGCGCCTGCGTCTCGCACTTCCTGAATAGCGAACCCCTCATCAGCATCGACGACCAGATAGCCCTGGCTCGTAAGTTCGACAAGGAGGTGACACTCGAGGAGGTCAACCAGGCCGTCCGCGAACTCATCACCGACCAGAACCAGGTGGCCATCGTCTACGCTCCCGACAAGGAGAACCTCATCCTGCCTACCGAGCAGCAGCTGGAGAACGTCATCCTGGCAGCCCAGTCGCTGCAATATGCCCCCTACACCGAACAGCAGGTCAGCGACAAGCTCATCGACCAGCTGCCCCAGCCGGGCACTATCACCAGCGAGCGTGCCTTCAAGCACGGCTTCACGGAGTGGACGCTGTCCAACGGCATGAAGGTATATGTCAAGAAGACCGACTTCTCGTCTGACGCCGTGTCGATGACCATTCGCGCCGAGGGCGGCACATCGGTATACGGCGACGAGGACATCCCCAACTTCTCACTCATCGGTAGTGCCATCACCGAGGCTGGCGTGGCTCAGTTCGACGCCACCACGCTGCGACGCATGCTGGCTGGCAAGTCGGTACGCCTGCAGCCTGCCGTGGGCTCCCGCGCACAGAGCATCAACGGTGGCGTGTCGCTCCAGGACATGCCGACGCTCTTCCAGCTGGCCTACCTCTACTTCACACAGCCGCGACGCGACGACGAGGCCTTCCAGGGACTCATGAACCGCACACGCGCCTTCCTCACCAACCGCAACGCATCGCCGAAGGTAGACTACAACGACTCCATCCGCGCCATCCTCTATGGCAACCATCCGCGCCTGGCGCCCGTCGTGCAGGAGACACTCGAAAAGGTGAGCTACGACCGCATCCTCGAAATCTACAAGGACCGCTTCAGCGACGCCTCCAACTTCAAGACCGTCATCCTGGGCAACTACGACGAGCAGCAGCTGCGCCAGCTGGTATGCCAGTATCTGGCTACCCTGCCCTCGACCCACAAGCACGAGCAGGTGAACTGGAAGAACGTGCCGCAGTTGGTGGAGGGTTCGCAGGTGAAGGTGTTCCGCAAGAAGATGGCCACGCCGTTGGCCAACGTCGGCATCTTCTATGCCGCTGACGTGCCCTTCACGCCCCAGAGCGACCTCGAACTCGACTTCCTGAAGCGCGTGCTGCAGGTGGCCTATACCGACTCCGTGCGTGAGGAGAAAGGCGGCACTTACGGCGTCAGCGTCAACTTCGACCTCGACAAGGACGACCGCCCCAACGCCTCGCTGAGCATCACCTACAATGCCGACCCGTCACGCTACGAGGAGCTGAACCCCATCATCTACCAGCAGCTGGAGAACATCGCCAAGCAGGGTCCTGCCGCCAGCAGCATGGACAAGATCAAGCAGTATCTGGTCAAGCAGTACCAGCAGGCTGCCATCACCAACGACTACTGGAGCTACGTCATCTGGCATGAGCTGGACGACGACACCGACTTCGACACCGACTACTGCAAGATGGTCGAGGCTATGACCGCCGAACAGGTGCAGCGCATGGCACAGACCATCCTCAACGCCCGCCGCTGCATCGAGGTCACCATGCTGTCGGAAGATTAAAAATTAAACATTAAAGATTAAATAAATAGCACAAAGATGAAAAAACTAGTTTATTCACTCATTTGCCTGGTGTGCTGCAGCGTTGCTGTAGCCACCCTCACCGCCTGTGGTGAAGAGCAGAAAGCACCATTCAACTACCGTGGACTGGCTTTCACGCTGCCCACCAGTCAGTTTACCGACTCCATGATTGCACGTGGTTTCGCCATCGACTCCATCGCCTCGGACAGCGGACGCACCGTCGTCTTCGCTAACCCCGCAGAGCACTACCGCGTACTCGTAGCCTTCAGCGAGGAGAAGCTGCAGGCCGTACAGGAGACCTACCTGCTCTCCTCCAACGACAGCACCCGCAACATGTGGCAGCAGCTGCGCGACCGACTGGAGAAGGAACTGGGAGCATGGCCCGACTGTCCCATCCTGAAGGACGACCACAAGATTGCCAACTTCGACGCCTCCGACGGCATCATCTCCGTCATTCTGGAGAACACCTACACGCCCACGCTCACCGTGCGCTACACTCCCAAACAAGAGGAGACGAAGTAATGAACAAGATTCCCCGCAAGCGCTTGGCCGTTTGCGGGGAAATATCTTTGCATCTTAAAAATTGAAAAAAGACATTATTATTCATCAAAACAAACAGTAAATGAACAGACTAAAACCATACGTGAAGCCGGGCTTTACCGACTGCGTAGCATTGCAAACAAAGGACGGCATCCTTGCTGGCTCAGGTCCCGGAGCTGCCGGTGGGGGGGACTACCCCGGCGTACAGAAGTCACGCTTATTCAGAGACTTCAACGACGACTGCTTCTTCGACGACGAATACGAAGAGGAAGACGAATAGAAGCACCCCACGACCGCTACACACCCAAAACTACATGTTGAACCTTAGAATGAAAAAAACAGCAATGAGAAGACTATTCTTTTTAGCAACAGGTATCATATTCCTCTCCACCCTGACGGCATGGGCCGGCCCTGTGGACAGCAAGAAAGCACAGGAGGAGGCAGCAGCATTCGTGTCGCAGCAGCGTACCGCAGCACCCAGGCAGATGCAGCTGGCAGACAGTCGGCGCAATGCCACCGCAGGCACGCCAGCATACTACGTGTTTAATATCGACAACGGAAAGGGCTTTGTCATCGTATCAGGTGACGACCGTACCAACCCCATCTTAGGATATTCCGACGAGGGGGCATTCGACGCCAAGCGCATGCCAGCTAACATGAAGGCGTGGCTCGACGGCTATGCCGAGCAGCTGCAGGTACTCTCGACGATGGACGACAAACAGGCAGAGAAGGCGCTGAGTGCCTCGCGCCGCGCAGCGGTGGCCACGCGCAACTCGATAGCACCGCTCACCACCACCAAATGGGACCAAGCGACGCCCTACTGGAACGAGTGCCCGCAGTTCATGAACAGCGACGACCCTGCCGACGGCTACGAGCTGCCCTATACGGGCTGCGTGGCTACGTCCATGTCGCAGATTATGTACTTCTACAAGCAGCCGGCAGAGACGCTGGCCGAGATTCCCTCCTACCAGTTCACCGTGGCAGGCAGCCAGATGGGTGAGTACTCCACCGTGACGATGGACGCCCAGCCCGTCACCAAGTTCGACTGGGACAATATGCGCGAGACATACACGGGAGCTGAGGACGAGGTATATACCTCTGCCGTGGCCCACCTGATGCTCTACGCCGGATGCTCGGTGAAGATGCAGTACGGCCTCAGCGCGTCGGGAGCCTATACCGACGACATCCCCAAGGGCTTCAAGTACTTCGGCTATGGCTCGAAGTTAGCCTTCCGCAACGACTATACGCAGGAGGCGTGGGACAACCTGGTCTATAGCGAGCTGGCTGAGGGACGCCCCATGATATACAATGGCACGGCAGGCAGCGGCGGTGGTCACTCCTTCGTGTGCGACGGCTTTGAATACGGCAACTACTTCCACATCAACTGGGGATGGGGAGGCATGGGCAACGGCTACTTCCAGCTCAGCATCCTGAACCCCTCGGCCAGCGGCATCGGCGGCTCGTCGTCGGCTGAAGGCTACAACATGAAGCAGAACATCGTCTATAACATCATACCCAACACGGCTACGCCTGACGGCGGCAGCACGCAACCGGGCGACGA
>CACXAG010000092.1 GCA_902765585.1 uncultured Prevotellaceae bacterium | reverse complement strand
ATTATTGCATGTTCATTCATAACGAGCATAGCAATGAGCCTGTGATACTTCCTGAATTAGAATCTGTTTAACTTAGAAGGCAAGTAGCATGGAAGAAAATAGAATTCATAACATCGAATTAGCCTTGGAAGTATTCCGGGCCATCAACACCTTCTGGTTCCTTAAAGGCCCATATCCCAAGAATTTCAGTGCAGACTTTTGGGACGAAGAAGACTTTCAAGATGAGTCTTCACGCAATATTATGCGTGCAGATTTCGAAGGTCATTTAAATCTGCTGAAAACTGTCTGCTCTACTCATGTCCAAACTTTAAGGATTGCGATACCTAATATAGAATCGGAGTATTTCTACGGGTATTGTGAGGCGGCCTCGACTTCATGTCGCTGGCTCACCAGTATGCCATCTATCTGATGGAACATAACTGGAAGCCTTTGGAAGATCATTCGCCGGAGGTCAGTCTGAAGACATGGTTGATTGGCGGGTTCCGCTATGTGGTACTCGATGCACTGAAATGGTATCATAGGGAGTACGGTAGCATCACCTTCGAGGACTATCTGCAGTCATTCGACATGAAGGGCGACAACCTGCGTCTGCAGTTCAACCGCATCGTGGAGGACATCTGCGACCATGCGCCTCTCGATAGATGGGACAGACTGATTATCACGATGATGCTGATTCGTGGCTTCAAGGGAAAAGAGGTGGCTGCGGAATGTGGTATCACTCCTTCGGCTGTGTCGCAACGCTACAACAAACTGAAGGATGAGATTATCGTGCCTTACTTCCGCAAGAACTTCGATATGGACTTGGATATGCCGGAGGTGATGGACGAGCGTGCTATCGTCATGAGCGAGGCTATGCTGGAGGAAGCTCCGATGGGTATGCCTGCACCAATGGCTTACGAGGATATGAGAATGAGCAAAACAGAACCAGATATGGAACAGAAGAGGACTACACCAGAGTTTATTACAGAGCTGCAGCCGAACGAGATCTTTGTGTTCGGCAGCAATCTGAAAGGTATGCACGGCGGCGGGGCGGCGTACATCGCCTACCGCAAGTTTGGAGCCATCATGGGCCAGGGCGTGGGTCTGCAAGGTCAGAGCTATGCCATCCCAACGATGCAGGGCGGCGTAGAAACCATCAAACCCTACGTTGATGAGTTCATCCAGTTTGCCAAGGAGCATAAAGACATGACGTTCCTCGTTACCCGCATCGGTTGTGGCATCGCCGGATTCACCGATGACGAAATCTCTCCGCTGTTCGAGAAGGCTCACGACGTGGAGAATATTGTATTGCCTCCAAATTGGTAAGATATGTTAGGAGCAATAATAGGTGATATTGTTGGCAGTCGTTGGGAGTTCAATCCGACTAATGACTACGATTTTGAGTGGTTGTCAAGTGAGAACGGCTTTACAGACGATACTATTTGTACGGTGGCTGTGGCTGATGCTCTTTTGAAAGGTAAGGACTTTGGCGAGAGCATCCATGAATGGTGCCGACGTTATCCACACCCAATGGGAGGTTATGGTGGTAGGTTTTCCCAATGGGTTCGCAGTGATAATCCCCAGCCCTATAACTCATTTGGTAATGGTGCTGCAATGAGGGTTAGTCCTGTGGCTTATTGGTATGAGGACAAATATCAGATGCTCGAAGCTGCTGCTAATACAGCAAGACCTTCACATAATCATCCCGAAGGGATTAAAGGAGCCAAGACTGTAGCCATTGGCATTCATACAGCATTAGAATTACGCAGAGGTTATGACACACTTAATGAACACGATATTGATTATATTATAAGCAGATGTACCGCTATCTCTGATTATGATATTGAGATAAACAGAGAAGACGTATTGAACAAGTTTGATGAAACTTGTCAAGGAACAGTTCCCGTTGCTCTTTGGATAATTGGTGAAAGTACATCTTTTGAGGATGCTGTAAGAAAGGCAGTAAGCCTTGGCGCTGATGCTGATACACTTGGAGCGATTGTCGGCAGCATCGCTGAAGCCATTTGGGACATACCAGAATCCATGAAGAAGGAGATTATTGCCTATTTGCCCAATGAGATGAAGGCTGTGGTAAAGGGGTTTTATATGCGCATAAGTAATAAGGTATGACACGGCAGCATATAGTATTCCTGACTGGAGCTGGTATCAGCGTTGAAAGCGGACTGGCTACGTTTCGTGGCACGGATGGTTTGTGGACTAACGAAGAGTGGGTTCACTTGGCAAGTACGGATGCACTCTATAATGAAACGCAGAAGTGTCTCGACTTCTATAACTGGAGGCGAAAGCAACTGTCGGAGGTTGAGCCGAACGAGGCTCACAAGATGATTGCGGAGCTGGAAAAGGAGCATGAGGTGACAGTTATCACGCAGAACGTTGACAACCTGCATGAACGGGCAGGCTCTACAGAGGTAATCCACCTGCATGGCGAACTGAGCAAGGTGTGCTCGATGGACAATCGGACTACTTGCGTGAAAGAATATCCGCTAACTACTCCCATCAGAGTCGGCGATAAGGCAGAGGATGGTTCTCAACTACGTCCCTATATTGTGATGTTCGGCGAATATATCGACAGCATGAATGTGGCCATTGACATCGTGAGCAAGGCAGACATCTTTGTTGTGGTAGGCACCTCGCTAAAAGTTTATCCTGCTGCCGGGTTTATAAACTATGCCCACCACGAAGTCCCCAAGTTTGTGATTGATCCAGGTGAAATGGAGCAATGCACCCAACTGGGCTTTACTCATTTCAAGGCTACGGCTACGGAAGGCATGAAGATGCTATTGGAGGCATTTAAAGAATTGTAAGGAGATGGAAGAACAAAAAAGAAGACATTTAAGTGTATTTGAGGATGATGAGATTCCTTATGAGGTGCGTATGAAGCACCTTATCAAGTCGTATCGTAAGGATTTGAAGCGGCTTGAAGAATTATCCCAATATGCCAAGGGGCTTGAAGAAGAGAATATGCTCCTGCAAAAGAAGATAGAGAAAAGCGCGACATTTGAGGAAGCGGACAAAGAAGTGACCATCAGCCGTATGAAGTCGGAAATCAATCAACTGAAGGGTGCTCTTACAAAATCGTTTCCCAAGAGAGTTATCCAGATGCGTGACGCAAGGAAGAAGATTATATCCTTGCAGGAATATATCATAGCACTTCAATCTCTACTTACTGCTAATGGGATTGCATACGAAGAACGGCAAGTCAAACCAAGCAAAGCTGAAAGCATCAATCCAGAAGAGATGGACATCTTTGCTGTGAGAGGCCCGAAAGAGAATTATGAGATAGAAGAAGGATTCTACTATAAATATCCCCGTCCGTCTGTTACGGCTGACTGCATTGTCATCACTAAGGAGGCAGAGCCAAAAGTCTTGCTTATTGAGCGTGGTGATGAACCATTCAAGGGATGCTGGGCATTCCCTGGCGGGTTTATGAACATGGATGAGAATACGGAGCAATGTGCCATCCGTGAACTGGAAGAGGAAACGGGACAGAAGGTGAGTGAGGTGCATCAGATAGGTGCTTACTCCAAGGTGGATCGTGACCCACGAGGAAGGACTGTCACGGTGGCTTATCTTGCTATTGTTGATGCACCGATGGCTGTCAGCGGTCAGGATGATGCGGCAAAGGCACAATGGTTTCCGCTAACGGCTTTGCCAGAACTGGCCTTTGACCATGAGGAGATTATGAAGGATGCGATAAATGTCTATGGCAACATTATGAACTGAAAGATTTTGATGGATTAAAACACAAAAATAGATAAATCATGGACAACAAAGAGTTACAAAAGACAGTAAACCCCGTTTATTTGACCGCTAAATCGACTTTAGGTCTTCTGAAAAAGGCAGGGGATCCGGATGCTGTTGCCTTGCTGCCTATTATCGGCCTGGAGACAGAATTGCAGGAGAAAGCCAAGATTCTCCCCGCCCATATCGGGGAGTGTTACAAAACTGCCCAGTTGGCCCGCTATGAAATATACAATACAGCGGCGCTTCGGAGCAGCGCCCCCAATATCGTGGACCTTCCTTCGGGTTATTCGCCCCGCGGGTTCCGCGTGTCGTCGGCGGGAAAGCGTTATTTCGGGTTTGACCTTCCGGTGGTGATTGACGACATGGCTCCTGCCACCCAGAAGGTGATGACGCCCGAGCAACGCCGCCTGTCCAGTTACCACGCCGTGGATGCCACCAATTACCAGTCCATGAAAGACGCATTGGGGAGCGTCAAAGGCGAGTTGTGCATCGTGACGGAGGGGCTGCTGGGGTATTTCAACGAGCCGGAGCTGGTGAGCCTCTGTCAGGCCATTCACCGTCTTCTCTCGGAGTACGGTGGCTGTTGGATGACAGCCGACACATCCATCTTGAGAATCTATACGCTCACCTTCAGCACCTTGCTTAAAGGAGATGAACTTGCCTTATTGAATCGTATGCAAGGGAAAGCCAACGAAATGGCCGATGTGAAGATGAACCAGAACAGTCTCTTCCTCAATGGCGAGGAGGGAGCCAGGAGATTTCTGGAAGAGCAGGGATTCACGGTAGCGGCAGAGCCCGTCACGCTCTATCTTCCTGATGTTCCAGGCGTGACGGATGAACTCCGTAATGCCTATCGGCAGATGAGCATGCTTACCATGCGTGTCGCTCATCCGGATACCGTGAAAAAGGCTGCTCCAGAGTTCCCTTTTGCCGTCGACAGTTCGGTAACGGAAGGAAAACTGGTCATGAAAGTCCAGGGACGGGTTGACACACTCACCGCCACAGAATTGCTGAAAGCCTTTCAGGAAGTGTCGTCTCAGAGCGATTCAATAGAATTGGACGTGGAGAAAATGCCTTATATCTCATCGGCCGGCCTCCGAGTACTGCTGATCATGCTGAAGTCCGTAGAAGACGCCAGCCGCTTCAAGATATTCCACGTCCAGCCTGATGTAGAAAAAATCCTTAAAATGACTGGCTTTGACAGGCTGCTGTCAATGCCACATAAAAACCATACGGCCAATGAGACAATTATTTAGCGAACGAGTGTTTCTGAACATGGCCGGACAAGAGTCGAGCCAGACCGTCCGGCTGACGCTCCACATGCAGGATGCAGTGGATGGGGCAATACTGAAAGAGGCAGTGGAAGCCACACGCCAACGATACCCCTATCATCAGGTCAGGCTCTGCATCGTCAAAGATGAGCGTGGAGTAGAGCATTATGCTTTCGATGAAAACCCGCAACCGTGGATAGTGACAGAAGGGCGACAGCAGGTGACACTGCTCACCAAGGCATCTAATCACCATCTGATAGCCTTCGCCTGGTGGGATGACTGCATCGCCCTTGACTGGTTCTATCCATTGACCGACGGAACGGGAGCCTACCAGATACTCCGTACGCTGCTCTACGAGTATTGCCACCGTCGCTATGATAGCGGGGATAGCCGTGAGGGCATACCCGTGGCTGGCGATATAATCTGTGTAGAAGAGTTAACTGACCCCATTACGTTGTTAAGACCTGCACGCATCACACCGCAGCAGGTGCCGGATAAGCCAAAGGCACTCAACCTCTTTACCGATGCCGTAGTGCCGTTGAAGGAAAATGAGCGTGAAGTCATCAACATCCGTGTGTCGGAAAGTGAGATGATGGAGCGTGTCCGTTCGTGCGGAGCAACTCCTGCCAGTTGGTTGGCTGTGTTGCTGTCGCGTGCGGTTTGCCATCTGCACCCAGACTTTGCCGTTGGCGTACCCACCATTTCCCTGGCTGTCAATCTCCGCAAGGCTACCGGCACACCGTTGGCTCACCAGCCGATGGTAGGTTCCATCACAATTCCGTTTAGCCAAGAGTTGTCTGGCAAAAGTATGGAGGAGCAAGTGAAGGATTGCCGCCAATGGATAACGCTGCAAACTCATCTCGACAATCTGCAGGCATACTACTACGGGATGCACGACGGTATGGAGCAACTCGAACAGGTGCCTTCTTTGGAGATGCGACATCAGTTAGTGACGGAGGCTCACCAAGCCCTGCGCCAACACTCCACCGTTTCGCTCAGCTATGTAGGCCGTGCGGCTATGGGGGCAGCCGAACACTATGTACGAGAAATTCAGACCGAAGCCACCTCGCTGCATGCGATTCTGGTTGAGGTGAGTGCGGTTAACGGTGCATTCTGCATCAGTTTTATGCAGATGCTTGCGGAAGACGCCTACCTCAATGCTTTCCTCGGGGAGCTGCATGGGCAAGGCATTGCATACGAGATAGTCTCGCGCCACCCCGTACAGCTGGCTCGCATAGCTGACTTCCGAAAAGAATAACACCAAGTAATAACAAAAAAAACAGACAATATGCAGTAACAAATGAAGAAAACATTAGGTACACTAAGACTATCTGCCATCGTCTGCTGTCTGGCAGTGATGGTGGCTTGCTCGAACGATGACACGCCAATAGTGCCAGAGCCTCAGAAACAGCACACGGAGGCGGTTAGCGAACTGATACGGTTACTCAACGGCAACCCTGAGGTGAAAGCCCTGCTGGAGAAATCGATAACCAAGGCGGCAAAGGTGAATCCTGACCGCAGGTATAATCCGGCGCAGACGCTTTCGGAGTTCTACGACTTCGTGGACTGGAACGTGCGCCAGTTGCCGTGGGATGTGATGATACATCAGGCTCCCAGCGACTACGGAAAGTCACTCTACGGACGCACAGACCAAGGCGTGGGCTACTTCTGGTTCCTCGTGCAACAGCCATTGGAGGAGCTGGAGGGGCGCGGCTATTACTATCCTACGGTGGAGTTCGTGGAGCCCTTTGCCTCGTGGCTCACCACGTACGCCAATTCGTGGGGCAGCTGGCTCGCAACGAAGGAGAGTTGGAACGACAGCTATTATAATCTTGTGGCCAGCGACCCTGACTGGGGACTACAGCGCGGATGGTATGGCGAGGGCAACCAGTGGCGCACGTTCAACGAGTTCTTCTCACGTCGCCTGGCATCGCCCGACGTCCGTCCGATTGCTGATGTGGAAGTGGTGTCGCCTGCCGACTCATGGCCCAAGTCGCCCTACGATGACCGCCCGACCACCACCTGGCATATCGGCGACGATAATCAGTTGGAATACCCAGCCGACTTGCAAATCAAGACGGCCAGGATTACGGACATCGCACAACTGATAGGCGAGGACTCGCAGTATAAGGATGCGTTTGCGGGAGGCACGCTGACGCACACCTTCCTCGACGTGAACGACTACCACCGCTATCACTCGCCCGTCAGCGGCACCCTGCGCGAACTGCGCAACATCCCCGGCGTGGCGGCGGGTGGCGGCTATACCCTGTGGGACAACGAGAAGAAGCTCTACTATTACCACAACAACATCGGCTTCCAGATGGTAGAGACGCGCTCGTGTGCCATCATCAAGACGGAGCGCTTCGGATTGGTGGCCATGATGCCCATCGGCATGTCGCAGATATGCTCGTGCAACTGGATAGAATCGCTGCATGTAGGCCAGCAGCTGAATCGAGGTGACGAGATGGGCTATTTCCTCTTTGGCGGCTCAGACATCGTCATGCTGTTCCAGAAGGATACGGAGGTCGAGATTGTCCACAACGGAGGCCATCTCCTGATGGGCGAGGCGTATGCACGGCTGAAATAAAGAAGCCAGCAAAGTAGCGAAAATAATACGAATATATGACAGATGATGGATTTCAAGGATAAAGTAGCCGTCATTACAGGTGGCGCACAGGGTATCGGGCGTTGCATCGCCGAGGAGTTCCAGAAGGCTGGGGCGCATGTTTGCGTGATAGACCGTCAGGAGGGTGAGCACTTCGTGGGCGATATTGCCGACAAGGACACACTGGAGCGGTTTGCGAAGGAGGTGATTGAGCGATACGGGTGTGTGGACTATCTCATTAACAATGCCCTACCCGTGATGCTGGGCATAGATACATGTACCTACGAGCAGTTCCAGTATGCTTTGAGCGTTGGTGTGACAGCCCCGTTCTATCTCACGAAACTCCTCTTGCCTCACTTTGCCAAAGGTGCGGCTATTGTGAATATCTCGTCATCGCGCGACCGTATGAGTCAGCCGCAGACGGAGAGCTATACGGCAGCAAAGGGTGGCATCGCCGCTTTGACGCATGCCTTGGCGGTCAGTTTGGCGGGCAGGGTTCGTGTGAACAGCATCTCGCCTGGTTGGATAGATACTACTGGCACCGACTATGACGGCCCCGATGCCATTCAGCAGCCAGTGGGGCGTGTGGGCAATCCGATGGACATTGCCAATATGGTGCTCTACCTGTGTTCCGACAAGGCTGGATTCATCACGGGTGAGAACATCTGCATCGATGGAGGCATGACCCGCCAGATGATCTATCACGGCGATAATGGGTGGAAACTGGAGTTATCTTCAAACGTTGTATAAAACAAGGAAGGACATGAACATAGAAGATGTACGTGAATATGCGCTGACGCTGGCGGGAGCCAATGAGGATATGCCTTACGGCCCTGACTGGCTGATTTTTCGCATTGAGGGGAAGATATTCCTGCATATCTGGCTGGAGTCGCCGGAACCTACTTGTGCGGTGAAGTTGGAGCCTGAGTTGGGACAGTCGCTGCGTGAACACTATGACGGTGTGCGCCCTGCTTATCATCTGAACAAGACGCATTGGAACGACATTTATCTGGATAGGATGGATGACGAACTGACCAAGCAATGGATTCGCCAGTCGTACGAACTGGTGCTGAGCAAACTGCCGAGGAAATTTAGGGAGAAATATATATGAAGCAAGGGAAGAGGGCAATAGTGGTCGGTGCCTCGTCAGGCATCGGGCTGGAGGTGACGAAACTGCTGATGCGGCAAGGCTGGACGGTGGGCGTTGCTGCCAGGCGAGTGGAACTGCTACAGGACTTAGGTGCAGCAGCCGTTGAGTGCATCGACGTTACGAAAGACGATGCCACGGAAAGTCTCCAGCGGCTCATCAGGAAATTGGGCGGCATGGATCTCTACTTCCATGCTTCCGGCATTGGCAAGCAGAACAGGGAACTGGCTGCGGATATAGAACTGGCGACAGTCGAGACAAACGGCATGGGCTTTACGAGGATGATTGGCGAGGCATACCGATACTTTGCCAAGCAGGGTAGCGGGCATATAGCCGCCATCACTTCGATAGCAGGAACGAAGGGACTTGGCCCTGCGCCATCTTATTCGGCCACGAAAGCCCTGCAGAACGTGTATCTGCAGGCTCTGGAGCAACAGGCCCGAAGCCGTGGGCTGGACATCCGCTTTACTGACATTCGCCCCGGATTTGTAGATACTGCCTTGCTAAGTGGTGACTTCCGTTACCCCATGATGCTGCGTCCTGAGAAGGTGGCACGGGAGATAGTCAGTGCCATCAACCACCGTCGGCATATTCGCATCATCGATTGGAGATACAGCATTCTGACTGCCCTATGGCGAAGAATCCCACGGTGGGTTTGGAGAAGGATCAAGCTGTGAAGATGAAAAGGGATAGATTGGAATGATTTCCTGCTAACAAACTGCTAACTCGCAGATAGGATCCTTTCTGATGATTTTGGGAGCGGACTTACCAGCCAACACCAGAATCTTCTTGCCATTGCGGTAGATGTGCAACTGGCGTGAACGGACTACAGCAGTCAGTTCGGGGGCATCCTGCATGGCTATCCAAAGAGGATAATAGATGCCATCCTCTTCAAATAGCTTCCGTTGCAGATGGGAGCATAGGTTGGTGGTGTCGATGGTCATATATCTCTTATTTCAGAAAGTCCTCACGCATAGGGCTGAAGGTGTCGATAAGAATGCCAGCCTCTAAGCAGACGCAGCCATGAGGCAGGTTGGGAGCCACGTAATAACCATCGCCAGCCCTGAGAACCTGTTTCTTGTCACCGATGGTCACTTTAAAGCAGCCGCTGGCAACATAGGTACTCTGGGTATGGGGATGCTCCTGACTTCGGCGATGCGTCACCCTGCTCGCTCGCCAGTTAGCCAATTCTGGTATTTTCGGATGTGTTAGTTAGTGGAAAAAACACTTTTTCCTTTTCTATTTCATGGATTTTTTATACTTTTGTGTCGGA
>CACXAG010000091.1 GCA_902765585.1 uncultured Prevotellaceae bacterium | reverse complement strand
CATCCCCGACAACATCCTCATCGACCCGCAGGGCAAAATCATCGGCCGCGGCCTCCGCGGCAAGGCCCTGCACAACCGCCTGAAACGAATCTTCGGCGAGTAGGATTTGGGGAACGATTTAGTCCTCTCCACCCAATCTCTCAATCGGGTGCACTCGGTTATTCAATCGGGTGCACCCAGTTTCTTTATCGGGTGCACTCAGTTGCTCAATCGGACGCACCCAGTTGCTCAATCGGACGCACCCAGTTGCTCAATCGGACGCACCCAGTTGCTCAATCGGACGTGCCCAGTTGCTCAATCGGACGTGCCCAGTTGCTCAATCGGACGTGTCCAGTTGCTCAATCGGACGTGCCCAGTTGCTCAATCGGACGTGCCCAGTTGCTCAATCGGACGTGCCCAGTTGCCCAATCGGATGCTTGAGGCGTTAAACTTACGAAAAGCGGGCGAATGATGTTTCTTAGTTTTAACTCCGTGGTGGCGACAAATCAGCCGTTTGTGAGTCATATTATTAGTGATAAAAAGAAACGACAAAGCAATGAAAAGACTCGCGATTAGCTTTTTTGCCATACTGCTGGCTGCTGCCGGCATGACGGCACAGGAATACCGGCTGTGGTACAACCGGCCAGCCATGACGTGGACCCAGGCGCTGCCCGTGGGCAACGGCGTGATGGGCGGCATGGTGTTCGGAACACCGGCCGTGGAACGCATCCAACTGAACGAGGAGACGCTGTGGGCGGGACAGCCCAACAACGTCGTCAACCCCAACGCCAAGGAGGCGCTGCCGGAGGTGCGCCGGCTCATCTTCGAGGGCAAGTACAAGGAGGCGCAGGAACTGGCCAACGCCCAGGTGATGCCGCAGGCCGCGGGCCAGAACATGGGCATGCCCTACCAGCCCTTCGGCGACCTGTATATCAGTATGCCCGGACATGCGGAGTACCGCGACTACGAGCGATGGCTGGACCTGGACAGCGCCAAGACCGTCGTCCGCTATACGGTGGACAGCGTGCAATACCAGCGCGAGGTGATAGCCCCGCTCGGCGGCTACCACGTGATAGCCGTCCACATGACAGCCAGCAGGCAGGGCATGCTGACCTTCACCGCCAACATGACCTCGCCCCACGAGAACGTGCTCATCAACAGCGACGGCGAGGAGGCCACGCTGCTGGGCGTCTCCGGCAAGCACGAGGGACTGAAGGGCAAGGTGCGCTTCATGGGGCGGCTGGCCGTGGACGCACAGGGCGGCAATGTGAGCTGCACGAACGGCATCGTCAGCGTCGTCGGGGCCGACGAGGCCACGGTCTACGTCACCGTGGGCACCAACGTCAAGAGCTACCAGGACATCACGGGCGACGAGGAAGTGCAGAGCAAGGACCGCCTGCACCAGGCCATGGCCGTGGGCTACCAGGCGCTGAAGGCCCAGCACGAACAGGAATACCACCGATACTACGACCGCGTCAGTCTCGACCTGGGGCCCGACCTCTATGCCGACCAGCCCACCGACAAGCGCATAGAGCGCTTCGCCCATCGCACGGACAACCACCTCGTGGCCACCTACTTCCAGTTCGGGCGCTACCTGCTCATCGCGTCGTCGCAGCCCGACAACATGAACCCCGCCAACCTGCAGGGTATCTGGAACGACAAGATGCTGCCCTCGTGGGACTCGAAATACACCACGAACATCAACCTGGAGATGAACTACTGGCCGTCGGAGGTGACGAACCTGACGGAACTGAACGAGCCGCTGTTCAAGCTCATCCGCGAAATCTACGAGCAGGGCAAACAGACCGCCCGCGACATGTATGGCGCCGAGGGCTGGGTGCTGCACCACAACACCGACCAGTGGCGCATCACGGGACCCGTAGACCGCGCCCAGACGGGACTGTGGCCCATGGGAGCCGCCTGGCTCTGCCGACACTTGTGGGAACATTATCTATATACGCAGGACGAAGCATTCCTGCGCCGCTACTACCCCATCATGCTCGACGCCGCCCGCTTCTTCACACAAACGCTACAACAACATCCCGCCCTGCCTTACTTGGTAGTCTGTCCGGGCGAGTCGCCGGAGCATGGCGGCAAGGGACGGCCCACGCCACTGGATGCCGGCGTCACCATGGACAACCAAATCGTCACGGAGCTCTACACCAACGTGCTGGCCGCCGCGAAGATTCTAGATGATCTAGATGGTCTAGAGGATTTAGAAAATCAAGAACTCCTAAAGACCATCAAGGCTCAGCTGGCGCAACTGCCGCCCATGCAGATTGGCCGCTGGGGACAGTTGCAGGAGTGGCTCGACGACCTGGACGATCCCAAGGACGACCATCGACACTTCTCCCACCTCTACGGCCTGTACCCCTCCAACCAGATTTCGGCCTTCCGCACCCCGGAACTGTGGCAGGCCGCCCGCACATCGTTAGAGGCCCGCGGCGACGTGAGCACAGGCTGGAGCATGGGCTGGAAGGTGTGCTCGTGGGCACGACTGCTGGACGGCGAGCACGCCTACAAACTCATCCAAGACCAGCTGACACTGACGGCCGACACCTTCCTCATCTTCGGCACCGTCAAGCAGCGCGGCGGCACCTATCCTAATATGTTCGACGCTCACCCGCCGTTCCAAATTGACGGCAACTTCGGCTGCACGGCGGGCATCGCCGAGATGCTGATGCAGAGCCACGAAGGGTTCGTCTACCTGCTGCCGGCATTGCCCAGCGCATGGAAAGAGGGTTCCGTCAAGGGACTCGTAGCCCGCGGCGGTTTCGAGCTGGACATCGACTGGAAGGACGGCAAGCTGACGCAGGCGGTTGTCCGCTCCCGCAACGGCGGCACCTGCTACCTGCGCTCCAACACCCGGCTGAAGGGCAAGGGACTGAAACGTACCAAAAAAGCCTCCGTCTACATGCTGCAAACGAAGGCCGGTGGGACGTTCCGCGTGGAAGCCAAATAATTATTTAGTCGTGGAGAATCAGTGCTGACTGAGCGCTGACGACGGCCTTGTCACCAGAAATGATGCCAAGGCCTTCTTCGTTGATGACACCGTCGCAGCACACCTCGGTATAGGTGCCGGCGGGGATGGCTACGCTCTGGGCCTTGCGCGAGGCGTTGAGGATGACAATGATGTTGCGCCAGTCGTCACGTCCTGCATAGTTCTTCAGACGGAAGGCCACCACCTCGGCAGGACTATCCAAAAACTCCAGATGCTTGCGCACCAGGTCGGCAGAGCCCAGCCGGAAGGCGGGATGGTGCTTGCGCAGTGCAATGAGGTTCTTGTAGTAGTCAAACACCTGCGGATATTTCGCCTTGTTGCTCCAGTCCAGGTGGTTGATGCTGTCGGGCGACTCAAACGAGTTGTGCACGCCCTGCTTGGTGCGCAGCAGCTCCTCGCCGCTGAGCATAAAGGGCACGCCCTGCGAGGTGAATACTGCCGTCTGTGCCAGCAGGTCGAGACGAACAAGCTCAGAGGTGAGAGGTGAGAGGTCAGAGGTAAGAGGTTTGTCCAAACCAGGGACAGAGGCCTTCAGGCGGTCGACCAGACACATGTCGTCGTGGCAGGAGACGTAGCTCATCATCTGCGTCGGCTCCAGCGCCCAGGCCTTCTGGGCGTAGTTCACCTTCTTCATCTTCACCTGCGGATGGCGGATGGCACCGACAATGCCGAATTTCAAGCTCTCCTTGCAGTCGGGGGCACCGCCTAACCAACCGGGCTTCGTATCGTCAGAGAACGGCCCGCGCAGGGCATCGCGAATCTCGTCAGAGAAAGCGGCAATGCCCGGCATCTTCAGGATGTTGGCCTTCATGCCCAACTGGTCGTTCGGTAGCGCACAGGCTCCCGCACTCCAGCCCTCGCCATAGATAAAGATGGTCGGATCGATGCTGTCCACCATCTGGCGAATCTGGTTCATCGTCTCGATGTCGTGACAGCCCATCAGGTCGAAACGGAAACCGTCGATGTGGTACTCGTCTATCCAGTACTTCACGCTCTCCAGCATGAAGCGGCGCATCATGGGCTGCTCCGATGCCGTCTCGTTTCCACAGCCGGAGCCGTTGCTGTAGCCCGACGGAGAACCGTCGGGCACTGTGGCTACCTTGCGATAGTAGTAGTCCGGATAGGTGCGCTGGAAGTTGGAGTGCTCGATGTCGTAGGTGTGGTTATACACCACGTCGAGGATGACGCGGATGCCGGCATCGTGCAGCGCCTTCACCATCTGCTTGAACTCGCGGATGCGCACCTCGGGACGATAGGGGTCTGTAGAATAGCTGCCCTCGGGCACGTTGTAGTTCACGGGGTCGTAGCCCCAATTATACTGCGGCTGGTCGAGGCGTGTCTCGTCCACCGAGCCGTAGTCGTACGAGGGCAGGATATGGATGGCGTTGACACCTAACGACTTCAGATGGTCGATGGCCCAGGGCTCCGTCAGCGCCAGGAACTTTCCGGGATGCGCTGCGTCAGGACGGGCAATGGAGAAGTCGCGGTGGTGCATCTCATAGACCACCAGGTCGGCGGGCGACTTACAGACGGGGTGCTGGTCTTGGTCCCAGCCCTGCGGATTGGTATCGCTCAGTGTCACGATGGCGCCACGCTTGCCATTGACGCCCACAGCCTTGGCAAAGACGCCGGGACACTCGCCGCGTCCCATGTCGAAGGTATAGAAGCGGCCCATGAGGTCGCCCTTTACCGCAGCCGTCCAGATATCGCCCTGACGCTCCATCTTGACGGTCTTCAGCGCCTTGCCGCCCAGTCCCTCGCGATAGATACGCACCTTGACACTCTTGGCATCAGCAGGGGCAAACAGGCGGAAAACGGTCTGCTGTGGGGTGTAGCTGACCTCGTCGAAGCGGAAGTCCTGGGCGTTGGTGAGCGTTGTCATCATGATAAATAAGAGAAACAATAGTGACTTTTTCATATCTAATCTTTCATTTTCCATTTTTTAATCTTTCATCTTTCTCGTCTTTTCCGATTCTGGGCCGAAGAGGAACTGAGGCTGATAACCGCCGGCATCGATGACGATTTTCTCGAACACGATAGCGGGGTCTTCGGGCTGGATGGTCAGCGTGTGCTCGGTCTTGGAAGCGTCGAACGGCAGCGTCACCACCGACTCCACTACGCGACGGGCCACCGTGGGATAGAAGACGGAATAGATGTTCTCCTTGGCCTCGTTCAGGTTGTGGTTGAAGTTGACGCGCTGGGCCTCGCCGCCGTCCAGACTGATGCGGTAGGTCAGGCCGCCCTTGTTCAGGTAGTCGAGGGTGGACTTGACGACGACGTGAACCTTGACGGAGGTGGGTTGCGGCTGAGCCGCAACATACGGAGAATACGACGGAGAAGAAGACGAAGACGGAGCGGCGGTGGTGAAGCGGTAGGTCAGGGCTGCACCGTCAACACCCTCCGTATACGGCATCAGCGTGAGGCCGCTCAGGGTACGGCCTACGAAGGGCAGGACGGTCCACTGGGCATTGGCGGCAGGCGTAGCCTCAGTATAGTGCTCGGCCTCGATGGTCACGCAGCCGTCCTTCATCGTGAAGGTGTAGCCGCCCATGCCCTCGGCGACCGTCTGCAAAGCTGGCAGGCGGTCAGGCGGCGGGGTCGTTCTGCTTGGCCAGATAGCGGTTCATGGCTACGGCAAAGTACATCTGATAGAGGTTCGACATGGCCTGCACGGGGAAGAGGATGAGCTGCTGGTAGGCGTCACGCTGCTCGGGCTGCAGCGTCAGATACTGGCGCAGGGCCTCGGCCTCCAGGCGCATGTAGTCGTCGGCCACGCGGCGCCACTCGCCGGTAGCAACATTATAAGTGGTGGCATCCATCATCTCTGCCGTCGTGCGTCCGGCATACTTGCAGCAGAGGTTCAGGATGCGGGCAGCCTCGGCGGCCTGCTGCTCACCAAACTGCTGACGGCAGAACGGCTCGGTGTGGGTCGCGATGACATCGCGACCTACTGAACGGGGATTCCAGGCCATATCCATAAATAAGGTGATGGGGTACTCCATGGGCTTCAGGTCGCCCACATTGAGAATCCACATACGGTCCAGACCGTTGTCGGCAGCCAGCGTGAGCTGTTCCCACATGTTCTGCGAAGGCGTGACGTTAATCCACTTTGAGTTACGCGGTGCTCCTACGTAGTCTACGTGGTAGTAGAGTCCCCAGCCGCCGGGATGCTGGCGCTCCTTGGCATTGGGCACGCGGCGCACGTTGCCCCAGTTGTCGTCACACAGCAGGATGAGCACGTCGTCGGGCACACGCATTCCCTTGTCGTAGTAGTCGAGCACCTCCTTATAGAGTGCCCACACCTGCGGCGTATCCTTGGCGGGGCGGCCCGTCACCTGCTTGATAATCTTGCGCTGGTTCTCGACGATGCGCTGCAACAGCTTGGTGTCGGCATCCTCGCTCATGGCCTCGTCGCCGTCGCCACGCATACCGATGGTCACGATGTCGTCAGTGCCCTTCATGCGCTCGATGCCCTCGCGGAAGAACTGGTCGAGCTTCGCCTGGTTCTTCTGGTAGTTCCAGGGGCCCCACTCGCCACGGCGGCGGGCATACTCCTGATGGTTGCGGGCCATGGGCTCGTGGTGACTGGTGCCCATGATGACGCCCATCTCGTCGGCCGTCTTCGAGTTCAGCGGGTCGTCGGCATAGAATGCCCAGCCCCACATGGCAGGCCAGAGGAAATTGCCCTTGAGGCGCAGAATCAGCTCAAAGACCTTCTCGTAGAAGCGGTGGTCGCCATAGCCGGTGCCGAAGGTGTTCTTCACCCACGTGGTCAGACACGGCGCCTCGTCGTTGAGGAACAGACCGCGATAGCGCACGGCAGGCTCGCCATCCGTATACTCACCCTTTTTAATATAGAGGGCGTCGTGGTGAGCCACGGGAACATCAGCCCACCAGTACCATGGCGACACGCCCATCTGGCGCGACAGCTCATAGATGCCAAACACGGTGCCGCGCTTGTCGCTGCCGGCAATGACCAACTGCTGGCCGATGGTCTTGATGATGTACTTCTCGGTCTTGCCCTTCAGGTCGCGCAGCTCGCCGCTCTTCACCCACTGGTCAATCTGGCGGTTGCAGCCCACCGTACCAATCAGGATGGTAGGCGACTGGCCCAAGGCAGGCTTTTCGCCCGTCACGCACTCGACGTCCGTCAGCAGACTGGCCACTGCACGCTGCACGCAACTGTGCTCGCGGCTGTCATAGCCGACAGTAGCACCCTGCAAGGAGAGTGCGTCAGCCGCCGGCTGGAAGATTACGAACTGCTCGGCAGCCTGCATCGCCACCGACGTCAATAGGAATAGAAATAGGAAAACGGTTTTCTTCATATTGGTAGTTATTTTAATGTATACTCTATAATATATATAATGTATAATCTTTCATTTTTCATCTTTCATCTTTAATCTTTCGACGTATTGCCACAGCTGGCGGTAGAAGGGATGGCGGGTCAGCGTCTGGCGGTTGCCCAGGATGATGACCTTCATGCGGGCTCGGGTGATGGCGACGTTCATGCGGCGCAAGTCGCGCAAAAAGCCTATCTGTCCCTCGTCGTTGGAGCGAACGAGCGAGATGACGATGACGTCGCGCTCCTGTCCCTGGAAGCCGTCGACGGTATTGACGCTGATCTGGCGGCGGAAGGGCTTGAAGTAGTCGCGCTTCAGCAACAGCCGCCGCAGGTACTGCACCTGTGCCCGGTAGGGCGAGATGACGCCGACGTCGATGCGCTCGTCCAAGAGGCGCTGCTTGCCGATGCGCTCGAAGTACTGCTGCAGGACGTGCAGGGTGAGCAGGCCCTCGGCCTTGTTGATGCGGCCGTAGCTCTCGCCGACGAACTCTTCCTTAAAAGAGGTGAGAGGTGAGGGGTTAGAGGTGAGAGTATACTCCGACGTGTCTATCCACTCCATCGGCGTGTCGAGGTCGAGGATGCTGCGGAACTTGACTTCCGGCGCACTCTCCACCAGTCCGTCGTAGAAGTAGTTGCTGGAGAAGCGCATGATGTCCTCGCTCATGCGGTACTGCATCTTCAGCAGCGTCACCGCCTCGGGGTGCGTCTCTACGATGCGCTCCATCAGCGTCTTGCCCAGTCCGGCCTTCAGGGCGGCAATGCTCTTGACGGTCGGCGGCAGCTGGCAGTGGTCGCCGGCCAGGACGACGCGGCTGACGCGGCGCATGGGAATCCAGCAGGCAGCCTCCAGGGCCTGGGCGGCCTCGTCGATGAAGAGGGTGGCGAACTTCTGTCCGTCCAACAGCCGATGGGCAGCACCCACCAGCGTCGAGGCAATGACGCGGGCCTCGCCAAACAGCTCGCTATTGATGCGTATCTCCAGTTCCGTGGCGCGGCTCTTCAGGCTCTCCAGGCGCTGGTGGTATTTCTCACCTCTCGCCTCTCCCCTCTTACCTCTCAGTTCTCGGATGGCCTTGCGCAGTGCCCACAGCTGCGGATAGTCGGGATGGCTCTCGAAGCGCCGCTCGTAGGTAAACGACAGCATCTTGTCGTTCACCCGGGTGGGATTGCCGATTCTCAGCACGTTGATGCCGCGGTCGACCAGCTTCTCTGAAATCCAGTCGACGGCCATGTTGCTCTGTGCGCACACCAGCACCTGGCTCTCGCGCATCAGCGTCTCGTGGATGGCCTCCACGAGCGTCGTCGTCTTGCCCGTGCCCGGCGGTCCGTGGACGATGGCGACGTCCTTGGCGCGCAGCACCTGGTTGACGGCCTGCTCCTGCGTGGCATTCAGATAGGGGAAGTGCATGGGCTGGAAGACGAAGGTCTCGGGCTTCTGGCTCTTGCTATAGAACAGGTCGCGCAGGTAGCCTAACCGTCCCTTTCCGCGCAGCACGCGGTCCAGGGCCTCCATCATCAGGCGGTACGACGTCTCGTCGAACGACAGCTGCACGCCGACGTTCTCCGCGCCCTGCAGGTCGATGATGCGGGCGCTGTCCGGCACCGTCACCACCATCCGGTCGCCATCGACATAGCTGACGACGCCCGTAAAGCGGAAATAGCTGATTCGGGCATCCTTCGCGTCCTCGTCGTCGAAGGTGAAGAACGCTACGGGACGTCCGAACTCGAAGTTATGCTCTACGTCGTCGTCGGTGGTGCGGAACACCTCCACGGCCAACTGGTTGAGCGAGTTGTAATAGCTTCTGCCCACGCGGAGCGGCCACCAGGCATCGCCCCGCTTCACCTTCCGCCGGATGCCGATGGTCTCGGTCTGCTGACGGTAGGCTTCCTTCTCGGTTTCGTACTCCAGCTGCAGCAATAGGCGCTGCTGCTGAATCATCTGTATGGCACTTGCTGTTGTTCCCATAGCGTAAGACGTCACAAAGATAGCGTTTTTAGTTTACAACGCCAAACAAAGCGGCAAAAAAAATTGGCAGGAAACGGCCATGCGCATGACGGAAACAGTTAATGCGCATTAACGAAGTGAATAATGCGCATTAATGAACCGAATAATGCGCATTATCGAAGCAATTAATGCGCATTAACGAATTCAACGATGCGCATAGCTGAAATTGTTTACGCGCGTAAACGAAATCATCTACGCGCGTAAATGAATCGATTTACGCGCGTAAACGGAGCAATTTACGCGCGTAGATTGTTCGGACTACGCGCGTAACCCAAATCGGGCCACGAAATAACCCCCTACCGCAACGGCACGAAAACAATTCAGGCGGGCACCGCAACCGGTGCCCGCCTGAATGAACTTGGAAACTGTCGTGGCTTTACTCCACGGTGCAGTAAATCTTGTCAGAAGTCTTGCGTGTCGGGTAGAGCTTGACGGTACTGCCGGCCACACCCAGGTTCTTGCCGTTAGCCACCAGGTCGCTGGTCAGGGTAGAGGGCTCCACGCTGTCGTTGGCGCCGAGGTTGATGCCCCAGTCGCTGTTGACGCGGAACTTCCAGCCGTTGCTGGTCACACCGGCATTCGTAGCCTCGAAGCAGTAGTCCGTAGCGTTCCACGTCATCTCGACATCGCCGCCCCAGCCGTTGAAGTCGCCGATGATGCCCATCTTGGTCACCCTCACGGCGTTCAGCGTCATGTTCGTCAGGTTCATCGTGACAAAGTAGACACCCTCGCCGGCAGTAGCCTTGATGTTGTCGCCGCCGTTGGCAAAATCGCCTGTGATGCCTCCCGTGAACGAACCGCTATTCAACTGCGAATCCCAGTTGCCGGCCACCTTCTGGAACTTAAACTCATTGCCCCAGCCGTTCGGGTCGGCACAGTAGAGATAGCCCGTGTAGACACCGTCGAAGGCAGGCGACTCCAGCTTCTGCTCGGCCTGGCTCCAGCCGTCGGTAGCACCAATGAAGTAGACGAACTGCGTGAACTCCATCTTCTCAATCTTGTACGTGTAGTTCATCATGTTGATGGTCATGCGATAGATGCCGGCCTTCTCAATCTTACCAGCCTGCGGGTTGTCCGTGACCAGGGTGCCCTCCATGCTGGTGTCACCGTCGACCACCGTACCCACGACGCCCGTCTCGCCACCGGCCCAGAAGTCACCGTCGTAGTTGGTCTGCGGGATAATCTTCCAGTACTGGTTGTCAGCCGAGGTCTCGAAGGTAATCTGGAACTCAGGATTGTCGTAGACGTCGCCGCCGCCCAGGTGGGTGAAGGCCTTACAGCTCGCCTTGTCCCATCCCAGCATGTCGCCAACCAGATAGTAAGCGGAGTCGATGAACGGAGCCTTCAGCGTCACCGTCACGCTACTCTCGGCCTTGTTGCCTATCGACTGGCCGTTGACGTCGGTGAACGAAGCAATGCTGAGGTCGATGTTATGAGCCTCGGGGCGCTTGCCATAGAGCTGCTCGACGATGCTCTTCAGCTCGTCGGCAGACACGTAGCCCTGAGCATCGATGTCCTCTATCACGGCATAGGCATCGTGGTCAGCACTCCAAACCATAGCCTGGAAAGTGGTCTCGACGTCAGCAACACTGCTGGTGACCGTTGGGACAAACAGTTGTACGGTTTCGGCTGTCAGACCGTCGTAGTTGATGGCTGCAGCATTGGCAACGCTGAGCGTCACGCTCTGGGGCTCCTCCTGCGGATTGACCGTGGGGGAGGCCCAGTCTTTATAGTCTTCTGTACACGAGACCATGGCGGCCATCAGTGTCAGTCCATATAAAATCTTTTTCATCATAATGTGCTTGTCGTTAGTTTATTTCTTGATAAAACGTACGAAACCAGTGATATCGTTGAAGATAATCAGGTAGTCGGCAGCTTCCGTAATCTTGAAGTTGGCACCGCCGTCGACACCAAAGGCATACAGGTCGTCGCCGTCAGGAACAAGCTCGCCACCCTTGTTGAAGTCCCAAGAGCCAGCCTGCTTGATCTTAATCTCAACACCGGCGTCGAGATGCTGCGTCACATACCAGTCGTGATTCTCCCAGTCGGTAGAGCAGGGCGTCATCTCCGTGTCGCCCCAGTCGTTGAACGAACCAGAGATAGCCATGCCTTCGAAGACCTTGGAAGGACCGTCGTAGGACACCACTTCCAGATTGTCCTTGCCCGTATCCAGAATGACGGCATAGAGTCCTGCCTCGGGAACTTTGATGTCACTAGAACCGCCATCGTTCTTTACGAAGGTTCCAAAGCTGTCGCCCTGACCCCACTGGTAGTCCCATGAGTCGGGATACTCCTTCAGCTTGAAGCCGTTGCCTGCTAAGTAGCCAATCCAGCGGATCTTGCCCTGACCGGTCTTCTTGTCGTACTCCTCGCCCTCGATAGGCTGCATCGGGATGATACACTTACCCATGTCGCCACCCCAAGAGCCGTCGGCGATGTCGGCACCAATGAGCCACCAGGTCTCGATGGGCGCATTCTTCAGCTCGACATAGTAGGGAGCAACATTGATGGGAACGATGTTCGAGTAAACCAACTGGTTAGCATAGTCGGCCACCAGACGGGCATAGATGGTCAGCGTGGCAGGCACGGAAGCAGCGTCCGGCCAGCGGGCTATCTGCTGCAGGCCCCTGGCCAGCAGTGAGGGATTGACAGAACCGCTGCAGCCATTGTAAATCTGGTCCAGTGCCACATAGTCGGGAATGGTAGCACCCGTCTCGTCAGCCTCAGCCTGAGCCACCGACGTGGTGAAGCTCTGGTTGATAGAGAACTCCATCTGGTACTGGGCTGCTACGGGGAAGCCACCATAATCAGGCTGTGACCAAGTGAACGGCAACTCCGTAGAGTTAGCCAGAACGGTGTTAGCCTTTGCAAAAGCAGGGGTGTTCAGCTGGAATGTAGCCGGGATGGTCAATGTCGGATTCGAATCATTGTCGTCGGCACAGGCAGCAAACAGGCACACACTGCACAAAAGCAGTAGTATTGATTTGAATATATTTTTCATAATCGATAGCTTTTTACTTTTTTACCTTTATACCTTTTTATATATATTAGTATCCAGGGTTCTGCTCGTTGTTGTATGTCGGCAACTGGGAAGCAGGGATAGCATAGATGTTACGATATGCATCAAAGTTACGTCCGCTGAACGTACCACCCTTCCACTGCCAGATGTAGTCGACAGTGGATCCACCGAACTTGTCGAAGCGGATGAGGTCCGTGCGGCGACGGCCTTCGAAGTAGAACTCACGGGCCCACTCGTCCAGAATGTCATTCAGCGAGTAGCCAGAGCGTGCAACAGCATGGGCACGGTTACGCACCGTGTTGATGGCCTGGACGCCCTCGGCAGTAGCCGTACCGCCATTCTGACGGGCAGTAGCCTCAGCGTAGGTCAGATAAGCCTCAGCCTTGCGGAAGAGGAAGAAGTCGGCATCCATGAAGGTGGCATCGTGGCCAGAGCTGCCGTCAGTCTTGAAGTTGACGAACTTGGCAACAGCATAACCGTTCTTGAAGGTGGCGCGGTCCATATTGTTAATCTCGCGGCCCACACCGTCGAAGATGGCACGGTCGTCGCCTGCTGCAACGGTCATCTCGTAGCAAGGCACCTGGGGAGCATTCAGGTTGGGGAAGAACTTCTGGATGAGCTGTGGACGCGTGCGGTTACCACCCCACACCTGACCAGACAGACCATTGGTGGCATCAGCGTCGTTCGGGTTGGCATGCATGTCGCTGTCAAAGCTACCGGCACACAGGAACTGGGTAGTACCCCACGATGTAGTGCGCAGACCGTCCTGCAGGATGGGGAAGATAGCCTCGTAGGCAGCATCGGTCTCGCCGTTGTCACCCATGAACAGCATCTGATAGGCGCTCCAGCCACCCACTGAGGTGGTGTTCAGCTTGTAGGAAGAGTCCATGACCTTCTTGGCCCAGTTGGCAGCCTCGCCCCACTTCTCCTCGCCAGTATACACCTTGGCATTCAGGTAGAGGCGGGACAGCAGAATCCAGGCAGCAGCCTTGTCGACACGACCGTAGCCGCTGTCACTCGACTTCTTAGGCTTGGCCTCAGACAGGTTAGGCTCCACGTTCTCGGTGAGCTCGGTTATCAGCCAGTCGAAGATTTCCTTGCGGCTGTAGATAACGGGGTCGCCCAGCGTCTCAGAGAAGGGTACACGTCCAAAGGCATCCATCAGCAGATAGTAGTGCAGACAGCGCAGGAAGCGCACCTCAGCAGTCATCGTGGCATTGTAGTCCGGTGCAACGGACAGATACTGGTTGCAGTATGTGATGCTGGTCGTCAGACGAGCGAAGTAGCCGTTCAGCATCGGATGCGACTCGTCGTAGGTATTGAAGCACGACTGCTCGATACCGTCGTCACCCCATCCATTGATGGCCTCGTCGGTAGGCAGCTCGTTGGCGTTCCACATCTGACGGATATAACCCGACGTACCACCGTCGATACCGTCAATGTCGCAGTCGCCGTTGGCTCCGCCGTTACCAGCCATGGCAATGGTGGCATAGCACTTGTTAAACAGACCCTCAGCGCTGACCTCGGTACTCATATTGGGGTCCAGAGGCGTAACGTCCAGGTCCTTGGTGCAGGAAGTCATTCCGAACAGCAGCGTCAGGGCTGCGGCAGGAACTATATTCTTAATCATTCTTTTCATGACTTTTTTCTTTTTTACTTTTTTACCTTTATACCTTTCTTAGAAGCTCAGGTTCACACCAAGTATAAACGACAACGGACGCGGATACATGTTGCTGTCGAAACCGCTGGCCACCTCGGGATCCAGACCGTCGTACTTCGTAATGCAGAAGACGTTGCTGGCCGTCAGGTAGACACGACCGCTCATGTAGTCGTCCCAAGTCTTGAACGAATAGCCCAGAGTGATGTTGTCGCACTTCAGGAATGAAGCGTTGTGAACATAGTAGTCAGAGAGCTGCGAGGTAATCTGATAGGTCTGCCAGTTGCGGGCCACAGCCTCGTGCGTATAGTTGTTCATGTAGAGCAGCGAGCTCTTCCAAACCTCGGTAGGATTGACATTGGCCATACCCTGCTCGTTGTTGTTGTAGACGTAGTTGTTGAGGCTGGCACGGAGCGAGAAGCAGAAATCCCAGTTCTTCCATTCCATACGGGAAGCCAGACCCATCGTCACGTCGGCAGCGGGGCTCTTGTAGAAATACTTGTCGGCCTGTGTAATCTGACCGTCACCGTTACGGTCTACGACGGCATTCTCAACGGGCTTGCCGTCCTTGTCGTAAGCCTGCTGGAAGACGTAGAACGAGTTGATGGGGTGACCCACCTGCTGGTACTCCAAGTAGCGGTCGGTACCAATCTTGATGCCGGTGTTAGCCACGGGAGAGCCATCCTCAGAGACACCGCTCAGGTCGGTAATCTCGTTCTTATTATAGGTCACGTTGTAGTCCACCTGCCAGAAGAAGTCGTTGGTCTGTATCGGCTTCACACAGAAGGTGGCCTCGATACCCTTGTTCTCCAACGAACCGATGTTCTGCCAAGCCTGATTGCGGAATGCCGACAGGGCCTTGGTGGGAGCATAGTTCAGCAGGTCGGTGGTCTTACGCTTGTAGACGTCGATGGTACCCGAGATGCGCTGGTTGAAGAATCCCCAGTCCAGACCGATGTTATAGGTCGTGGTGGTCTCCCACTTCAGGTTCGGGGTGTAGTTGTCGGGGCGATAGAGTGAGCCGTCACCGGCAACATCATAGTAGCTGTCCGTACCCGTATTCTTGGAATAGGTAGGAATCCAGCTGTAGTCGGGCACGGCACCAGCCTGCTGACCAGTCTCACCATAGCTCAGACGGAGCTTCAGGTCGCTCAGTGCCTTGACATTCTTCAGGAACGGCTCTTCATTAATTTTATAGGCGAAGGCGAACGAGGGGAATGTTGCCCAGTGCTCCTTGAAGCGTGACGAACCGTCGCGACGGACGGTAGCCGTCAGCATATAGCGGTCGAGCAGCGTGTAGTTGGCACGTCCGAAGAACGATACCAGATAGCTGTCGGTCTGGAAGTGGTAGGGCGTATGGGGACGCTCCTGGCCAGCCTTGCTGCTGGTAGCAGGAGTCGAAGTGGTGAATCTTGGCAAAATCCTTGTAGTACTGTGCGTAGGCAGAGAGCTGCAGGTTACGCTTCAGAATCTTCTCCATGCCATTGCTGCCATAGTAGATAGAACCAGTATAGTAACGCTTGTTGTCGGTGTACTCACGACCCTCGGAGATGTCGGCACCGGCTGTCAGGTGCAGGCGCAGGTCCTCGAAACCATGTACCTTATAGTCGATGTCGGCACTGCCGATAAACGAACGGCTGATGGCGTGCTGGTCACGAGCATAGAGCAAAGCTAACGGGTTAGGCATATTGGCCACGCCATTGAAGGTGTAAGGCCACGTTTCGTCACCCTCATAGTCGGCAACCACAGGCCACTGGAAGAAACTGCCTAAGTTATTCTCAGTCAGTGTCAGGTCACTGCCCAACAGGGCTTTGTGGTATGCAGAGGTGTAGTGATAGGGATCCTGTGTCGGGTCGAAGTAGACGGCAGCACCGACGGCACCACCATCGGCATACTGCGTCTTGGCAAACATACCCTTGGCATTC
>CACXAG010000090.1 GCA_902765585.1 uncultured Prevotellaceae bacterium | reverse complement strand
ATGACTGTCCGCTACATGGGCGGCGGCCACAAGAAGAAGTATCGTCTGATCGACTTCAAGCGAGAGAAGGATGGTGTTCCAGCTGTAGTAAAGACCATCGAGTACGATCCGAACCGTTCGGCTCGCATCGCTCTGCTCTACTACGCTGATGGTGAAAAACGTTATATCATTGCTCCTAACGGACTGGAGGTTGGTGCAACCTTGATGTCGGGTGCAGAGGCAGTGCCTGAGGTAGGTAATGCGCTCCCCCTGGCAAACATCCCCGTGGGTACCGTGATTCACAACATTGAATTGCGTCCTGGACAGGGTGCCTTGCTGGTCCGTTCGGCTGGTAATTTCGCTCAGCTGACCTCTCGTGAGGGTAGCTACTGTGTGATTAAGCTCCCTTCTGGCGAAACTCGTCAGATCTTGAGTGCTTGTAAGGCTACCATCGGTAGCGTCGGCAATTCCGACCACGCTCTGGAGCAGTCCGGTAAGGCCGGTCGCTCACGCTGGTTGGGTCAGCGCCCCCACAACCGTGGTGTTGTCATGAACCCGCACGATCACCCGATGGGTGGTGGTGAAGGCCGTCAGTCTGGTGGACATCCCCGTTCACGCAAGGGCTTGTATGCTAAGGGTCTCAAGACTCGCGCTCCGAAGAAGCAGTCTAACAAGTACATCATCGAAAGAGCTAACAAGAAGAAGTAATCACGAAATTAAAAGAGTGTAAATTATGAGTCGTTCATTAAAAAAAGGCCCGTACATCAACGTATCGCTCGAGAAGAAGATTCTCGCCATGAATGAGAGCGGTAAGAAGAATGTCGTCAAGACATGGGCCAGAGCTTCAATGATTTCCCCCGATTTCGTGGGACATACAGTTGCAGTTCATAACGGTAACAAGTTCATCCCTGTCTACATCACCGAGAACATGGTAGGACACAAGCTGGGTGAGTTCTCTCCCACGCGTCGTTTCGGTGGCCATGCCGGTAACAAGAAGTAAGCTCCAGGGAGATTAAACATTAAAAATGAAAAATTAAATATGGGAGCAAGAAAAAGATTAGCGGCTGAACAGAGAAAAGCAGCCAATAAGACACAGTACTTTGCAAAGCTGAAAGGCTGTCCCTCTTCACCTCGCAAGATGCGCTATGTGGTCGACATGATCCGTGGCATGGAGGTGAACCGCGCCCTTGGCGTGCTTCGTTTCTCGAAGAAGGCTGCCTCAGAGAATGTAGAGAAGCTTCTCCGCTCGGCTATCGCCAACTGGGAGGCCAAGAATGACCGCAAGGCAGAGGACGGCGAGCTGTATATCAGCCGAGTCTTCGTCGACGAAGGTGTGACAATGAAACGTATGAGACCGGCACCTCAGGGCCGTGGCTATCGCATCCGCAAGCGCAGCAACCACGTGACTCTGTTTGTCGACGCTAAAACTAATGATAAGTAAAAGGTATGGGACAGAAAGTAAATCCTATTAGCAACCGTCTTGGTATCGTCAAGGGTTGGGATTCCAATTGGTTCGGAGGCAAGAACTTCGGCGACAACCTGGTCGAGGACCAGAAAATCCGTAAGTATCTGAACGAGCGTCTGGCCAAGGCCAGCATCTCGAAGATTGTCATCGAGCGCACATTGAAGCTGGTTACCATCACCATTTGCACAGCCCGTCCGGGGCTGGTCATTGGTAAGGGTGGTCAGGATGTCGACAAGCTCAAGGAAGAGCTGAAGAAACTCTACGACAAGGAGATTCAGATTAATATCTATGAAGTGAAGAAGCCTGAGCTCGATGCAAACATCGTTGCCAACAACATCGCTCGCCAGATAGAGGGTAAGATTGCTTACCGCCGTGCTATCAAGATGGCTGTTGCCAACACCATGCGTGCTGGAGCAGAGGGTATCAAGGTGCAGATCTCGGGCCGTCTGAACGGTGCTGAAATCGCACGTAGCGAGATGATCAAGGAAGGACGCACACCGCTGCACACCTTCCGTGCTGACATCGATTACTGCCAGGCAGAGGCTCTGACCAAGGTTGGCCTGTTGGGACTGAAAGTCTGGATTTGCCGTGGTGAGGTTTATGGAAAAGTTGACTTGGCTCCTAACTTCACCCAGGAGAAGGGCGCACCCCGCTCCAGCGGTCGTGACAACGGTGGCAGACGTTTTCGCAACAAGAAAAAGTAATAATCACTTAAAGTAAGAAGCTATCATGTTACAACCAAAGAGAGTAAGATATAGAAGGCCTCAGGACGGCCGTGGCAACAAGGGCAATGCCCACCGCGGTACGACGCTGGCTTTCGGCTCGTTCGGTATCAAGACGCTTGATGCCAAATGGATTGACAGCCGTCAGATTGAGGCAGCACGTGTTGCTATCAACCGTTACATGAACCGTGAAGGTCAGGTATGGATTCGCATCTTCCCGGACAAACCCATCACTCGCAAGCCTGCTGACGTACGTATGGGTAAAGGTAAGGGTGACCCCGCAGGATGGGTGGCACCGGTTACCCCGGGTCGTATCCTCTTCGAGGTCGAGGGTGTTCCCTTCGAGATTGCCAAGGAGGCTCTTCGCCTCGGCGCTCAGAAGCTGCCCGTGAAGACTAAGTTTGTTGTTCGCCGTGATTACGATAAAAACGCTTAAGCTATGAAGATGAATGAAATTAAAGGTCTCGAGACCAAGGAATTGGCCGAGAAGCTGGAGACTGAGGTTGCCAACTACACTCAGATGAAGTTGAACCACGCAGTGACTCCCATGGAGAATCCATCACAGATTAAGGCCGCACGTCGTGACATCGCACGTATGAAGACTGAGCTCCGTCAGAGAGAACTTAACAAATAACAATTGGTCGAGATGGAAACAAGAAATTTAAGAAAGACAAGACAGGGTGTCGTAGTCAGCAACAAGATGGACAAGACCATTGTTGTAGCCGCTAAGTTCAAGGAGAAGCACCCGATTTATGGTAAGTTTGTCCAGAAGACAAAGAAGTACCATGCTCACGATGAGAAGAACGAGTGCCAGATTGGTGACACTGTTCTGATTATGGAGACCCGCCCCCTCTCTAAGACTAAGAGATGGCGTTTAGTATCAATCGTAGAAAAGGCTAAGTAATTATGATTCAGACAGAAACAAGACTTACCGTAGCTGATAATAGCGGTGCTCGCGAGGCTCTTTGCATTCGTGTGCTGGGTGGTACGGGCCGCCGCTATGCAAGTGTGGGTGACGTGATTGTCGTTGCTATTAAGAACGCAATCCCCACAAGTGACGTTAAAAAGGGTGCAGTGTCGAAGGCTTTGGTCGTTCGTACCAAGAAGGAGATCCGTCGCGCTGACGGTTCTTACATCCGCTTCGATGACAATGCCTGTGTATTGTTGAACAATGCCGGTGAGCTGCGCGGCAGCCGTATCTTCGGTCCCGTAGCCCGTGAGCTCCGTGCCGTCAACATGAAGGTTGTGTCACTGGCACCCGAGGTTCTTTAATCATCAAAAGTAAATAGAGTAATGGCTAAGTTACATATCAGAAAAAACGATACAGTCATGGTCCTGGCCGGTGAGGACAAGGGCAAGACTGGCAAGGTGCTCAAGGTTCTCGTTGAGAAGCAGCGTGCACTCGTTGAGGGCGTCAACATGGTCTCTAAGAGCCAGAAGCCCAGCGCCAAGAACCCGCAGGGTGGTATCGTGAAGCAGGAAGCTCCGATACATATCTCTAATTTAAGTTTAATCGATCCTAAGAGCGGCAAGGCTACTCGCGTCAGCATCAAGCACGAGGGTAAGAATGTCGTTCGTATCGCTAAAAAGTCTGGGGAGGAGATTAAGTAATGGCAAATACAGCACAATTGAAGAAAGTGTACCTCGAGCAGATTGCTCCGGCACTTGAGAAGCAGTTCAGCTATACCTCGAAGATGCAGGTTCCCGTCCTGAAGAAGATTGTCGTCAACCAGGGTCTGGGTGACGCTACGCAGGACAAGAAGATCATCGACGTAGCTATCAACGAGATTACCACCATCTGTGGTCAGAAGGCTGTCGCTACCTATTCTAAGAAGGATATCGCCAACTTTAAGCTTCGTAAGAAGATGCCCATCGGCGTTATGGTAACCCTGCGTCGTGAGCGTATGTATGAGTTCCTGGAGAAGCTCGTCCGCGTGGCTCTGCCCCGTATCCGCGACTTCAAGGGTATCGAGAGCAAGTTCGATGGTCGTGGCAACTACACCCTGGGTGTTCAGGAGCAGATCATCTTCCCTGAGATTAACATCGATAGCGTAGACCGCATTCAGGGTATGAACATCACCTTCGTGACGTCTGCCAAGACCGACGAGGAGGGTTATGCTCTGCTGAAGGCTTTCGGTCTGCCGTTTAAGAACGCTAAAAACGATTAAGAGATATGGCAAAAGAATCAATGAAGGCTCGTGAGGTGAAGCGTGCTAAGCTCGTTGCCCGTTATGCTGAGAAGCGTGCAGCCTTGAAGAAGATCATCGCAACGTCTGAGGATCCCGCAGAGGCTTACGAGGCTGCTCGTGCCCTCCAGGCCATCCCCAAGAACGCCAACCCCATCCGTCTGCACAACCGTTGCAAGATTACGGGTCGTCCCAAGGGCTATATGCGCCAGTTCGGTCTGTCGCGTATCCAGTTCCGCGAGATGGCTTCAAGCGGTCTCATCCCCGGTGTGAAGAAGGCCAGCTGGTAAGAATTCACTTTATTATTTAATATTGTCGGGGTAGCCCCGATTAATTAAACAATTATTATTTATGACAGATCCAATAGCAGATTATCTGACCAGACTCAGAAACGCCATTATGGCCAACCACCGCGTGGTTGAGGTTCCTGCGTCTAACTTGAAGAAGGAAATCACGAAGATCCTCTTCGAGAAGGGTTACATCCTGAACTACAAGTTCATTGAGGATGGCCCTCAGGGCACTATCAAGGTGGCTTTGAAGTATGACCCCGCCACCAAGACCAGCGCTATCAAGTGCCTGAAGCGTGTGTCTACACCCGGTCTCCGCAAGTATACCGGTTACAAGAACATGCCGAGTGTTATTAACGGATTAGGTATTGCCATATTATCTACATCCAAAGGTGTAATGACAGACAAGGAAGCTTCGCAGCTGAAGATTGGCGGCGAGGTGCTTTGCTACGTCTATTAATTGGAGGACCTGAATATGTCAAGAATAGGAAAATTGCCAATTAGCATCCCCGCCGGTGTCAGCATCCAGCAGGGTCAGGACGGAGTCGTTACCGTAAAGGGTCCGAAGGGTGAGCTGTCCCAGAAGGTCGATGCCAGCATCAAGATGACTGTCGAGGACGGTCATGTGACTTTCGCCATCGACGAGAACAGCCCCGTGAATATTAAGCAGAAGCAGGCTTTCCACGGCCTCTATCGCGCACTGGTCAACAACATGGTTGTCGGTGTCAGCGAGGGTTACAAGAAGGAGCTCGAACTCATCGGTGTTGGTTACCGTGTGTCTAACCAGGGTAACGTCATCGAGTTCTCGCTGGGCTACACGCACCCCATCTTCATCCAGCTTCCCAAGGAGGTTAAGGTTGAGACCAAGATGGAGCGTAACCAGAACCCCCAGATTATTCTGGAGTCGTGTGACAAGCAGCTGCTCGGAATGATTTGCGCCAAGATTCGTTCTTTCCGTATGCCGGAGCCTTACAAGGGCAAGGGTATCTTGTTCAAGGGCGAGGTTATCCGTCGTAAGTCGGGTAAGTCAGCCTCGGCTAAGTAATCTTGAAAATTAAACATTAAAAATTAAAGATTAAAGATTATGACAACAAAGAAAGTTGAAAGACGAATTAAGATCAAATATAGAATTCGTAAGAGCGTTTTCGGCACTGCCGAGCGTCCCCGTATGAGCGTGTTCCGCAGCAACAAGCAGATCTACGTTCAGGTGATTAACGATTTGGAAGGTAAAACACTTGCATCTGCATCGTCCATCGGTCTGGAGGCTATGCCGAAGATCGAGCAGGCCGAGAAGGTGGGTGAGCTCGTAGCTAAGAAGGCTCAGGAGGCTGGCATCACTGCCGTTGTCTTCGACCGTAACGGTTACCTCTACCACGGCCGTGTGAAGTCACTGGCTGATGCAGCACGTAAGGGTGGACTTAAATTTTAAACGATTATGGCAATGAACAAAGTTAAGATAAATAGCGACGTAGAGTTGAAAGACAGACTGGTTGCCATCAACCGTGTTACCAAGGTAACGAAGGGTGGTCGCACCTTTACATTCGCAGCCATCGTAGTTGTCGGTGACGGCAACGGCGTCATTGGCTGGGGTCTTGGCAAGGCCGGTGAGGTCACCGCAGCCATCGCCAAGGGTGTTGAGTCTGCAAAGAAGAATCTGGTGAAGGTTCCCGTGCTGAAGGGTACTATCCCCCACGAGATGGAAGCTCACTTCGGTGGCGCCCAGGTGTACCTCCGTCCGGCTGCTGCCGGTACCGGTCTGGTGGCTGGTGGTGCTATGCGTGCCGTGCTCGAGAGCGTGGGCGTGAAGGACGTGCTCGCCAAGTCGAAGGGTTCCTCGAACCCCCACAACCTGGTGAAGGCTACCATCAAGGCCCTGAGCGAGATGCGTGACGCCTACACGGTGGCTGGTACTCGCGGCATCAGCATGAACAAGGTTTTCAACGGATAAAATAATAGGAGACAAGAAACTATGGCAACAATTAAGATTAAGCAGATTAAGAGCAAGATCGGTTATCCTGTTGACCAGAAGCGCACTCTTCAGGCGCTGGGTCTTCACAAGATTTCGCAGGTCGTAGAGAAAGAAGACACTCCTGTTATCCGTGGTATGATCCGTAAGGTTCACCACCTCGTGGAAGTCATCGGTTAATTTAACTTACAATTTTAAAAAGATACGATTATGAAGCTACATACTTTAAAACCCGCTGAGGGCTCTACACATTCCCGTCGTAGAATCGGCCGCGGTCCCGGTTCGGGACTCGGTGGCACGTCTACCCGTGGTCACAAGGGTGCCAAGGCCCGTTCAGGCTATAAGAAGAAGGTTGGTTTCGAAGGCGGTCAGATGCCCTTGCAGCGTCGCGTTCCGAAGTTTGGTTTCAAGAACATCAATCACAAGGAGTACTTCGCTGTGAACCTCTCCACGCTGCAGAAGCTGGCTGAGGAGAAGAACCTCACCAAGATCGGCGTCGCCGAGCTGGTAGCCGCAGGTCTCACCAATGGCAAGGAGCTGATCAAGATCCTGGGCAACGGTGAGCTGAAAGCAAAGATTGATGTCGAGGCTAACGCCTTCTCAAAGACTGCCGAGGAAGCTATCAAGGCAGTTGGTGGTAACGCAACAATTATCTAAAAGACAACATGAAGAAGTTAATAGAGACACTGAAGAACATCTGGAAGATTGAGGACCTGCGTCAGCGCATCCTCATCACAATGCTGTTTGTAGCCATCTACCGTTTCGGCTCGTTTGTCGTACTGCCCGGCATTAATCCCGCCCTGCTGGATAAGCTGCAGTCGCAGACCGCCGGTGGTCTGATGTCACTGCTGGACATGTTCTCCGGTGGTGCATTCTCCAACGCATCCATCTTTGCGCTTGGTATTATGCCTTACATCTCTGCTTCTATCGTGATGCAGCTCCTCGCCGTCGCTGTACCTTATTTCCAGAAGATGCAGCGCGAGGGTGAGAGCGGCCGCAAGAAGATTATGACCTATACCCGGTACCTGACAGTAGCTATCCTGCTGTTCCAGGCACCGAGTTACCTCATCAATCTGAAGATGCAGGCCGGTGCTGCCCTGGCTCCTGGTATCAGCTGGTCGGTATTCGTATTCCCGGCCACCATCATTCTGGCAGCAGGCAGTATGTTCATCCTCTGGCTCGGTGAGCGCATTACCGATAAGGGCATAGGAAATGGTATCTCGCTGATCATTATGATTGGTATCATTGCACGCCTGCCTCAGGCGTTCTTCCAGGAGGTTACCTCACGCTTCACCGCCATCACCGGTGGTGGTCTGGTGATGTTCCTCGTCGAGATCATCATTCTCTATCTGGTTGTCTGCGCAGCCATCGTTCTGGTGCAGGGAGTCCGCAAGGTCCCCGTACAGTATGCTAAACGTCTTGTCAATGGCCAGCAGGTGGGCGGTGCACGTCAGTACATCCCGCTGAAGCTGTTCGCTGCCAATGTGATGCCTATCATCTTTGCCCAGGCACTGATGTTCATCCCGCTGGCTTTCGTACAGTATGCTGCCCCCGAGAATGCCAACTGGTTTGTTCGTTCCATGCTCGATCATCACAGCTGGACCTACAACATCATCTTCGCATTCCTTATCATCGCCTTTACCTACTTCTATACTGCCATCACGCTGAACCCCACGCAGATGGCAGAGGACATGAAGCGTAACAACGGCTTCATCCCCGGCATCAAGCCCGGCAAGCCCACAGCCGACTTCATCGACACCGTGATGTCACGCATCACTTTGCCCGGTTCGCTGTTCATTGCCTTCATCGCTGTCATGCCGGCCTTTGCAAGCCTGTTGAACGTGCAGGACGCCTTCTCACAGTTCTTCGGAGGTACCTCGCTGCTCATCCTTGTCGGTGTCGTACTCGACACCCTCCAGCAGATCGAGAGCCACCTGCTGATGCGCCACTACGACGGTCTGCTCAACTCGGGTCGCATCCACGGACGTGGAATGAGTGCGTACTAAGCCGGTATGAAGATATTTCTGAAGACCGAAGACGAATTAGCGCTGATGCGCCAGGCCAACCAACTCGTTGGTAGGACCCTTGGCGAATTGGCACGACATATCAAGCCTGGTGTAACGACCCTCCAGTTGGATAAGATTGCCGAGGAGTTTATCCGCGACAATGGGGCCATCCCCACCTTCAAGGGTTTCCCCAATCCCTATGGAGGGCCGTTTCCCGCCAGCATCTGCACCTCGGTAAATGATGCCGTGGTCCACGGTGTCCCCAACGGCCAGACCGTCCTTCACGACGGCGACATCATCTCCATCGACTGCGGCACGCTGCTCAACGGCTTTTGTGGCGACTCCGCCTACACGTTCTGTGTCGGAGAGGTTAGCGACGACGTCCGCGAGCTGCTGCGCGTCACCAAGGAGGCCCTCTACCTGGGCATCGAGGCGGCACAGGCCGGTCACCATCTCGGTGATATCAGCCATGCCGTGCAGAGTCACTGCGAAGCCCACGGCTATGGTATCGTCCGCGAGCTCACTGGTCATGGCATCGGTCAAAAGATGCACGAGGACCCGCAGGTGCCCAACTACGGACGACGTGGTAACGGTGTGATGCTCAAGGCATCCATGTGCATCGCCATCGAGCCTATGATTACGCAGGGCAAACGCGACATCTGGCTCGACCAGGACCGCTGGACCATCCGCACCCGCGACGGCAAGCCCGCAGCTCATTTCGAGCATACCATTGCCGTCTGCAAGGGCCAGGCAGAGATACTGTCTTCGTTTGAAGAAATAGAAAACATCGAAGGTAAACAATATTAAAGTAGAGAATGGCAAAGCAAGGAGCTATTGAACAAGACGGAACCATCGTAGAGGCATTGTCCAACGCTATGTTCCGCGTCGAGTTGGAGAACGGAGTGCCCATCATCGCCCACATCTCGGGCAAGATGCGTATGCACTACATCAAGATACTGCCCGGCGACAAGGTCAAGGTTGAGATGAGTCCCTACGACCTCACTAAGGGAAGAATCGTGTTCAGATACAAATAAACTTAAGGAGACCAAATAAAATGAAGACAAGAGCATCATTGAAGAAGCGCACCCCCGACTGCAAGATCGTACGCCGCAAGGGACGCCTGTTCGTTATCAACAAGAAGAACCCCAAGTACAAGATGCGTCAGGGTTAACGACAGTTTTATGTTAAATAAGCATAAAGAGGTAGCGGAATCTCAGAAATTCTGCGTACCTTTGCATGCTTTTTTGGCAAAAATTCGAATTTTAACATCAATATTTTTTTAGTTTTTTACAAATGGCAATAAGAATTGTTGGAGTAGATTTGCCCCAGGAGAAGCGTGGCGAAATCGCATTGACCTATATCTATGGTATTGGTCGAAGTAGTTCAGC